>DASQYE010000177.1:0-2316 GCA_035639355.1 Pyrinomonadaceae bacterium | reverse complement strand
CGAAGGCCGCGTCAAGACCCTCCGCGCGCAGATCGAAGATACGACCTCGGACTACGACCGTGAGAAGTTGCAGGAGCGCCTTGCGAAATTGGTCGGCGGCGTCGCCGTCATCAAAGTCGGCGCGGCCACAGAGACCGAGATGAAGGAGAAGAAGGCGCGCGTTGAGGATGCCATGCACGCGACGCGTGCGGCCGTCGAAGAGGGCATCGTCCCCGGCGGCGGCGTCACGCTCGTCCGCGCGGCCAAGGCCCTTGAGAAATTCCTCGCCAACAAGGAAGGCGAGGGCGACGCCGACGAACAGATAGGCGTCACCATCGTCAAGCGCGCTCTCGAAGAGCCGCTGCGACAGATCGTGCAGAACTCCGGCAAGGAAGGCGCGGTCATAGTCGAGCGCGTGCGCTCCGAGAAGAACGAGAACGTGGGCTTCAACGCACAGACGGAGGAGTATGAAGACCTGGTCAAGGCGGGCGTCATCGACCCTGCGAAGGTGACGCGCACGGCCTTGCAGAACGCCGCGTCGATCGCCGGCCTGATGCTGACGACCGAAGCGATGGTCTCAGAGCTGCCGGATGACGACAAAGCCCCTGCGATGCCCGGCGGTATGGGCGGCATGGGCGGCGGCATGGGTATGTAATCGGCCCCCACCGAGCGTCACAAAACTAAAAGCAAAAGCGGCTTCGTTCGACATGGACGAGGCCGCTTTTTTATATCTCTGATAATCTTTCTCGAAACGGCTAAGGGCTCTCAGGCGTCCGGCAGGCGCAGCTGGAATCGCGCTTCAATCAAGCCTTCGCGCTCCTCTCCGTAGCGCCGCGCGAGCCCTGGGTAGGTCTCCATCTCGGCCTCCACGTCGGCCAGCTCCAGCACCCGCTCGGCTTCCCTGATCGCCTGCTCGTCGCCCTCTATCTCCAGGAACAGCCCGAACGGCAGCTCGTCCAGCACTACCTCGGCGTCCGCCACTTGCCACGTCGCGCGCCGCTTCTCGTAAACGAGAGCGGGCCTGTAACCGAGCGCCTCCAAAATCATGTTGAGGGCCTCCGGGTCTTCCACCTCCGTCTCGTCCTCGCGCTGGTGCTTGATGGCTGAGGATGAAGTGAAGCGCCGTTTGTAGGTGAAGACGGCCCGGCCGTCGCCTATGCGCCGCAGCCGCAGCACCTCCGTTTCCTCGTCGAGCGTGCCGCCGGCATACAGCGTATTCTCCTCAAACTCTCTGCCACGGGGCGTCGCCTTTACCTGTGCCAGCCGTCGAAGCAGCATCGCGCGTCGCTCGCGCGTGAGACGATATTTTTTTTCGATCTCGATGCCCATCAGTATAGGTCAGAGTTTAGAGGCCGTAGGTCTGTGGTCGTCTTTCGCTGACCTTCGGGCCAGCGGGCCATCCGCATTTAAGGCCATCCGTATTTTAATAAGGTCATCCATATTTTAATACGGCCTTGAGCAATTGTAAGCGCCGGGCGCGACGACGGCCGGCCGACCAGGAGCGCGGGCGAGCATCCTTTATCGTCCACGGCGAATCTCAGTGCCGTTAAGGCAAGCATTACGACGGGGACGAAAAATGGGTTCGTTCGGGAAGCCGATACGGGCCCTCGCGGCGCTAAAGTTTTTCAACAGGGCCAGGCGCTTCCTCCGACCTATAGTACCAGTGGGAGCGCTGCGAAAACCCTCAAGTCTCTCTTTAGGTACTAACCGTTATGCGACCTGTCCACCCCTTTCTCAAGCGATTTCTACGCGCCGCCCTCTTCTTCTGTGCGGGCGCTCTCTGCTCCGCAGCCGGCGTCCAGACCGCGCCACAGACTCAGCCCGCTCCCGTTCAGACCCCGCCTGGAACTCCGTCCGAGGAAGTGCTACGCATCAGCACGGAGCTGGTGCAGACGGACGTGATGGTGTTCGACAAGCAGGGACACTTTATAGACAATTTGAAGCCGGAGCAATTCGAGTTGCGTGTTGACGGCAAGCCGCAGCCTTTCTCCTTCTTCGAGCGCGTAGTGGCCGGAACCCTGGACGAAGAGTCGCTAATGGCGGCCGCGCGCGGCGTGGCGCGTACTGGGGCGACTACGACGACGACGAGCGCGCCAGCCCGGCCGCTTGATCGCGGACGGGCCGTCTTCTTTTTCATAGACGACCTGCACCTCTCGGCCGAGAGCATCATGCGAACGCGCAAGACGCTTTTGAACTTCATAGATAAGGAGATGGGCCAGAACGATCAGGTGGCGATCACGTCCGCGACGGGACAGCTCGGATTCCTGCAACAGCTGACCGACAATAAAGACGTGCTGCGCAAAGCCATAGAGCGCCTGCGCTACCGTGGCATCACCG
>DASQYE010000176.1:0-5765 GCA_035639355.1 Pyrinomonadaceae bacterium | reverse complement strand
CGGCCCGGCGCTCAGGCGTTGAGCCTTCCCGATTGATAGTCGATGACGCTCTTCAGTATCCCGTCCAGTTTCATCTGCGGCTGGAATCCGACGAGAGCGCCGATCTTGCTGATGTCGGGCACGCGGCGCGGCATGTCCTCGAACCCTTCCTCGTACGCTTCCGCGTAGGGAACCATCACGATCTCGGAATCCGACCCGGTCAACTCCTTGACCCTGTTAGCCAGCTCAAGAATAGAGACCTCTTCGTTACTGCCGATATTAAAGACCTCTCCGATAGACCCCTCGTGCTCCATTAGCTTGATGAGCGCGCCGACCACGTCCACTACGTAGCCGAAGCAGCGTGTCTGCGTCCCGTCGCCGTAGACCGTGATGGGGCGGCCCGCGAGCGCCTGTTTGACGAAGGTCGGGATGACCATCCCATACTGGCCCGTCTGCCTTGGGCCAACGGTATTGAAGAGCCTCACGACCCTGGTCGGCAGCTTCTTCTCGCGCCAGTAGGCGAGGGCCAAAAACTCGTCTATCGCCTTCGAGCAGGCGTAGCTCCAACGTCCTTTCGTCGTCGCCCCCATCACCAGATTGCCGTCCTCACGAAACGGCACGTCGGCCGAAAGACCGTAGACCTCCGAAGTCGAGGCGACCAGCACGGGCTTCTTCTTCTTGTTGGCGATGGCGAGAACGACTTCCGTCCCACGCACATTGGTTTCGATGGTTCTGACCGGGCTCTCGACTATGAGCTTGACGCCGACGGCGGCCGCCAGGTGAAAGATCACGTCGCACTGGTCAACTAGCTCGGCCACGACGGGCTGGTTATGAACGGAATCAATCGTGTAATGAAAGCGTGGGTTCCCCTTCAGATGAGATATATTCTGGATCGAGCCGGTCGAGAGATCGTCGATGATGTAGACATCGTCGCCCCGCCCGAGGTAGGCGTCGGACAGATGAGAGCCGATGAACCCGGCGCCTCCCGTAATCAATATTCGCAATGGTTTCAATCCTCCTTCGAACTCGAAAGTCTTAATCGCGCTTGTATGCGGCCCCGGCCGTGATAAATCCGGGCTGCGCGCCGCTCGCTCGCGGCAGCAGCTCCTCGTAGAGCTTCCTCACGTCGCCGATCAGCCGCTCTTTAGAATAATGGCTCTCGACAAAGCGTCGTCCCCTCTCTCCAAGCTCGCGCCGAAGCCCTTCGTCTTCGACGATGGCGGCCAGCGCCTTACCAAAAGCCTCTGCGTCGTGGGGTCGCACCAACACGCCCCGCTCGCACACGGCGTACTCCTCACCCCCGGCGAAGAGCGGCGGCCGGGCGCTCATTGCGCTCTTTTCATCTCCGAGAGTGCTCATCGCGCCCCGTTCATCTCCGACGAGGTCAACCACGCCGCCGACGGCCACGGAGACGACCGCACGCTCGTTGGCCATAGCCTCTATGAGCGTCAAGGGCGTCCCCTCGTTGAGAGAGGTCAGGGCCACTATGTCCAGCCCTGGGTAAAAGTTTTCAGCGTCATCACGCTGGCCCATGAAGACTACATCAGCGCCCAAACCCAGGCGCTCGGCCTCTTCTTCGAGAGCGCCAGAGAGATGCCCGTCTCCGATCACAAGGAAGCGCACGCGACGCCGTGCGGCGGCGGCGTCCTTCGCGGCGGCGGCGTCCTCCGTCGCGGCACGCTCCTTCATGTAGCGCGCGGCGGCCTCTAAAAAGAGCTTGTGGTTCTTGATCTCTGTCAGACGCCCGACGATGCCCACCAGCACGTCCTCGTCACGCGCGCCGATCTCGTCGCGTAGCACACGACGACGCGCCGTCCAACCCGCGAAGGCTTCCAGGTCGAGCCCGAGCGGTATACAACTGAACTGCGAGGCGCGGCCGACGCCGAATCGTTCGTGTATCTCCCCGTACTGCTGCGGGCTGATGACGATGATGCTATCGGTCGCCGTGCGCGCCAGAGCCTTTTCGATCAGTAGAAACAGACCGCTCTTGAGCGCGCCGTAATAACTATGAAAGATGTGCCCGTGGTAGGTATGCACGAAGCGGCACGGGCGCGGTCTCAAGAAAAGGGCCGAGGGGACGAGCCACCTGTAAAGGAGTCCCGCCAGGCGTCCTGCCGTTCCCGCCTTGGCCGTGTGCGTATGCACTATGTCGGGCCGCAGGCGCACGAGCAGCCGGTAAAGCTTCCAGACCGTGAGCGCGTCCTTCCAGGAGATTTCGCGGCTCATCTCCGGGATGATTACGGGCTCGACGCCGTGCGCGCGGGCGAAGTAGGTCATGTCGCCTTCGCCCGGCGGGACCGTACCGGCGACGAGCACGGATTCCAGTCCCCGGTCGTTGAGCGCCGCCGTCAGCCACGTCACGTGCCGCGCCGGCCCACCCACATTGAGCCGCGCAATGATGCGCACAACTTTCATTTGAAGCATTCGGCAGCCGGTAATCAGTCGGCAATTCGGTTTTTCATCGCTCTCGGCCGATGACCTATCGCCCCGCTCTCCCGGACTACTCGTCTATCCTAAAGATCGTATGGGGATCGTCCTCATGCCTGATCTCGTCTATCTCTTCGCGCTTGCCACGGCCCATGTAGAGACGGTTCGGGCAATTGATGACGATGCCGGGCACACTTCCTATATTGCGATAAGCGTGGACGACCCCCTTTGGCACAAGCACCGACTTAGGGTTGTCTTCGCCGACGAAGAGCGTCATCACGTGGCGGTAGGTCTCGGAATCCGCACGGTTGTCCCACAGGCGTATCTTGAAGTTGGACGGGCCTATGAAACAGAAGAAGTCGGCCTGGTCAACGTGTTCGTGCGGGCCGCGCGTCACGGCGGGCAGCGTCGAGGAGATATAGGTCATCACGGGATGAAACTCCTCGGCGAGATCGTCCTGGCGAAAAAGCTCCGAGAGCCATCCACGCTCGTCAACGAACTTGCGCAGGTCGCTCACGACGACATCGCGTATCGGGCCGCGCCGGAACTGTTCAGCCTGCTCGACCGACCTGGGCGGCATCTTTCTCCTCCAACACCTTGTTGGCCCCGGTGCGGGCCACCAGATTCGAGGCGTGCAGGAGACTCTCAAACGTTCCCGCATCGCTCCACCATCCTTCCAACTCGTCCCAGGTCATAGAGCCCCGCTCTATATAAGCGTTGTTGACATCCGTGATCTCAAGCTCGCCGCGCTCCGACGGCTTGAGCGTGCGGATGATGTCGAACACCTCTGCGTCGTACATATAGACGCCGATGACGGCGTACTCCGATTTCGGAACCTGCGGCTTCTCCTCTATGCGCAGGACTCGGCTTCCGGAAAGCTCCGGCACGCCGAAGCGCTGCGGGTCCGAGACCTTCTTCAACAGAATCTTCGCGCCGCTTCGCTGTTGACGAAAAGAGCGCACGGCGGTGCGAATATTGCCCTCTATGATATTGTCGCCGAGCACTATGCAAACGGGTTCGCCCGCGCTGAAATGTTCGGCCAGCGAGAGCGCCTCGGCGATGCCGCCCTCGCCCTCCTGGTAAGTGTAGTTGAGGTGCTTGAGGCCGAAGGCGCGCCCGTTGCCGAGCAGCTTTAGAAAATCGCCGGCGGAATTTCCGCCCGTCACGATCAAGATATCCGTGACGCCCGCGTTGACCAGGGTTTGGATAGGGTAATAGATCATCGGCTGGTCGTAGACCGGCAGCAAATGCTTGTTTGTGACAGAGGTCAGCGGACGAAGACGCATTCCAAGTCCGCCGGCCAGTACGACACCTTTCACCTACACTCCTCCGCTTCGCTTGATTTTGACGCGGCCCTGCGCTTCAGTCTTCGCCCTGGATGAAGCATAGGCTGAGGGGCGTCGCGCTTTGCCGCCGAGCTTCACAGACATACTTTGATAACATGGGCGAAGAGCCCCCTTTAGGCGAAGCCCGAAGTGCTCCGCTATCATGCAAATCATTTCCCCGTTATATTGATTAATCGGATGCAGAAGGTCAAGTCTGTCGTTTATACATTATCTATTTCAGTTTAGCCAACCCGCCATCTAAAACGACAGCGCGGCCGCCGTTTACGAACTCTCTACTTATTCCATGGCATCGCTGCCGGAGCGCAGAGCCCAGGGGAATGATGCGGGCCGCGCCCCGCTCGTGTTCGCTTAGAGCCCGGACTCAACGGTCAACCCTTCCGCGCTCAAGATCGCTGTAAACCGAGAAGAACCCGGAAACGACTTGCCGAATATCGAAGTGTTTCCGGCCATATTCGGCTCCCAGCTCTCCCATCGCCCGTCCGCCATCAGGTAACATGAGGACACGCGCAATCGCACGGGCGAAAGCTGCGCCGTCTCGGTTCGGAACCAGAACGCCATTGCCCACTTTGGGTATCAATTCGGTTTCGCAGCCCGTGTCAAACCCGACGACCGGAAGACCCATCGCTATCGCCTGATAGCTCGATAGGTTCTCGGCTTCAAACACGGTCGTGCGCAGATAAATATTTGCGGTCACATAAAAGGGCAAAGGCTCCGGCTGAAAGCCAAGGAGGTGAACGTGTTCGGCCACCCCAAGCTCTTTGGCATGCGCCTCAAGCTCCGCACGCTGAGACCCCTCGCCCAGCACCACCCAATGCAGGTTCTCGAATTGATGAATCAGGAGTGGAAGAGATCGGAGCGCGAACAGGTGGCCTTTGGATGGATGCAGCCTGCCCACGGAGAGGGCTATACGGGCGTCTTCAGGTATGCCCAGCGAACGCCTGATCTCCGAGTAATAGCGGGCGCGTTCATTCTGTACGGCATCGGCGGCCTGTAGGTCTACGCCGCAGCTGAAAAAGATAAGCTTTGAAGCGGGGATGCCCATGCCAAGAAGCTCATCGTATGACACCCCCGTGAAGAAGCGATCCACCCATCGGTGCGCGCGAGCGTACAGAGCCGGCATCCAGCCGTGACGCGCATCTTTCATCGATGAAAACGGGGCGGGAACCGTATGCACGAGGGGCTTACCCGTAACGGCCTTGACTATCAATCCGGCGACGAATCCGGAATAAGTGTGCGCGTGAATAACATCGGGTCGAAATTTTATAAGGGCCTTTAGAGACTCCCAGGCGGCCAGGCAATAGCAGGCGAGCCGCCACATGAAAGTCAAAGCCTTGCGCAAAGGAATAATCCGCGCGCTCGCCGCCAAGTCCTGAATCTTTCCCAATAGTAGAGCCAAAATGCGCGGGCCCGTCGGTTGACGGTAGGCTCCCAGGGCGCGAAGGCGAGAGGCGTAAACGTAATCGCCCGAATCCGGGTGAACGGTAACGATCCGGTGCTCGAAGGCGTCCGGCGGCGTCAGACGAACTATGTCCCACAACCAGCGCTCGCAGCCGCCTCCCCCCAACCCGTCTATGAGGTGGAGCACTCGCACCCGGCGAGAGTTAGTCATCCTCCGCCCCCTTTACGCCCATAATCGGGCCCAACTGCCGCCGCACGATGGCGATATCTTCTCTATTAATATAGACCAGCTGCTTGATTCCCGTTGCGGTGCTCCGCAGATAAAAAATAAGGAAACACGAGCCGCTTACGATCTGTGCCGTGACCAGGGCCAGGGCGGCTCCCGTCTCGGCCATTTTCGGTATCAGCAACAGCGACAGCGCGAGGTTCAGCAGAGCTTGCAGCCAGGCGAAGATAGAGAGTAATCCGGGGCGGCGCAGTTGCCCTAGGAAATAGATGGAGAGAAGAATACAGGCGCTCGTAATAACCGTCCCCGGCAGGAGCAGACGGCATAGCTGGGCGGCCCTGAGATATGTGCCTCCGAAAAGTAAGGTGACGACCAGAGGGATGAGTATC
>DASQYE010000175.1:0-8729 GCA_035639355.1 Pyrinomonadaceae bacterium | reverse complement strand
AGCCGGTCAGCAGCCTGACCAGATTTTCGTAACGCTTCAACACAAAGACCGAGCGCCACGTCTCGTCCTCGATCTGTGTGGGTTTCAACCGGGGGCCGGGAGGCAAAGCTGATGGATATCGCTCTCTCGTCAGGCCGCTATTTCTTGATCGGGCGAAGCTGATCGCATCGCTCTCTCGATTGGCCCGCCGGCTGCCGGGGGTTCGCAGCAGCGGCAAGAGGCTCGCCCCCGAGTCGAAGGGCGAAGCGGCGGAATCTCCGCCCGGCCGCAGGCTCGCCTGCACGGGGCCGCTTCGTACCTCGATCGGTGTCGCCTGCGCCGTCGTCGAACACGCCGTGGCCGTGATGATTAACGAGAACGTCCGCACGCTGCCGGTGTCGAAAGTGGCCCTGTCTGAGACGTTCAATGTCCAGGTGCCGTTCGGGTTCTGCCCGTCGAAAGCCGAGAGCAGCGCGTTCGGCTTGAACGATGCGGCATAGGGAGCCTGTGCCGGGGTGATGTTCTGTATTGACGCGCCCGTTGACTCGTCGTCAAGCGTCGTGTTGCAGAAGTTGTTTCCGGAGTTGTTTACCCCGCCGGGCTGATTCATGAGAGTAATGACCGTACCTTGCGGCGACTTCAAAGTGACAACCAGATCGCCGACCCAAGTGTGATCGAGGCCGACGGTCGTTGCCCCATCGGCGGTCGAGCATGTAGTGCCGCCGAACTTGAAATTGAGGTCTGAGATTCTGCCGGTGAATCCGCTCACGGCGAGCGGAATGTTAACGCCCGTGGTGGTTCCATCCGGGATTGCTACCGCCGTCCCGGTGCGCGTCGTGGTTAAGGGAGAACTGGGCTTGCCGCTAGGAACCGTAAAGGTCAACACCCTGGGGCTCGCGCCGCCCGTGTAGGTCACGGTAAGAGTAAAGCTCAAAATCTGGCCGCATGGCACCGTCGATGCGAGGGTGAAAGCGAAGGGGGTCGTGTTCGAGCCTACGCCCGGCGCGGCCGCTATGTTCGGGTAAGCGGACGTGTTCGTAGTGATCGTCACACCGGCGGTCGAAGTCGTCAGCTTACCGCTCACGGCCGTCGCCGCACCCTTATCCGAATTACGCAATTGGATGGTGAGCCTGCCGCTTTCGCCCGGTTCGATCACGGTGTCCGGGTCGCCGCCGCTATCGGTCGCCGTCACCGTGCCGAGAAAGAGCGAAGCGGTCGCCGGGCCCAAAGAGATGCGTCCCCACCATGTGCCCCAACGGTCGAATCCTGACAATGGGCTGGAGGCGTACTCCTGTATGGTCCACAGGTCTAGATCGTTGACCGGATCGACCTGCGTATTGCTGTAGTCTCCCCAGCGATTTTGAGTGCCGCTGAATTTTTTGTTGTAGGGAGCAGTTCCGCTCTTGAGCACGACATCGGAGCGCAGGGTGTTGACGGGGTCTGTCCCGGCGCGGAAAGAATAGTTGGCGCTGGCGTACTGCTGCGATGACCAGCGCGAGTAGCTAATCAACATGTCGTTGTTCTTGTTGACGGCAAGCGTCGGGTAGCCGTAGAACTTCACTCCCGTGGGGTCTTCGATGCGCCCGCGCTGCTGAACCGTACCGGTCGGCGACAACTGCCACCACTGAGCGGCGCTTCGCGTAGGAGTGGCCCCGGCGGGAAGAAACACAGTATGGCTGCACCATAGAGAGCCGTTGCGATACACGGTCTTCAATATTCGCGAGTCGTTGGTCTGAATCTTGGCGGTCGAGCCGAGCTGCGGCGCAAAATCCGCGCCTCCCGGAGGCAGCTCGCTCCAGGGATTCAGCGTGTTGGGAAACGCCGTGCCCTTCGTCAGCACGGGCGCGGTCACGGTTCCCGTAATGGTGCTGATGCGCAGCGTTCCCTTACCGGCTGAGTTGCCGTTCCAGTCCTCGACCAGGTACATGGTGTTGAGGACGTTGTCGTAGGTCACAGCCGGAGCGCCTGTAAACCCGCCCGAGGTGTCCGTAAACAGGCTGAAGGAGCCTGCGCCGAAGGCATAGAGGTTGGCCTTGTTGAAAGCGTATATCTTCTCGTTTACGAAGCTGTCGGTACTGATATTGAACATGTTGACGGTGACGACGATCCAATTCTTATTGAACCCGACGCTCGGATAATCGGCCCACGCGACGTTGGTTGAATCTACGTCTACTTTATATAGTTTCCAGTTGCCCGTCGGATCGCTGTTCTGCGAAACGGCGATCAGTATGGCGGAGGTGGCCGAGCCGCCGTTGGCCGTGCAGACGAATATCCAGCGATTATTGTATGGGTCGTAGAGCACCTTGGGATCGAAGGTCAGTGGATTGCCGAGGCTGGCAAAGAAGCTGTCAGTGGAGATCGTGTTCAGGATGCCGCCCGTGCGTGTCTGAAAACGCACCTGCGTATTAAGCGCAACCATCAGGTGATTCGGGCCGACCGCTCCGTTCGTGTCGGGCGGGATCGACGCATTATTATCGTTGATCCCCTGGAAGGTGGCAGACACGGGCGGCGAGACCGCTCCCGCCTTGAAACCATAATCAGGCTCTCGTGCCGCTTCCGTCGCCTTTAAATTGAGGGGCACGGGCCGGTTTCGCGGCCCGTGTCCAGGCTCACCAATCTCTTTGGGCTCATTATAGGGAGCGATTTTCAATGCCTGCCGGGCGGCCAGGTCACGGACGTTAACGACGGCCGACTTCACGGATACGCCGGGCGTGGCTTCGAGCCGTCCGCTGATGGCAGCGCCCGTTTGAGCTTCGCTCATCTGCGCTTCGCTCGCAGTCGGTTCCTGCGCCTGTAGAGCGCTCTCCCGCCCCCGCTCCTCCTCCTGCGCCAGCGCAAGGTAGCCCGCGCTAAAGAGTATGCCAAGACTCACCAATACAAGACCAAGACGATACCTACGTGATTTCATGGCTTATCCCTTTCCAAATGGCAGGCCCTACGAGAGAAGGTTTCTACAGATGTCTTTACCGTTTTCCGACCGCCGGGGATTTAACTGAAGACCGAACACCGCAAAAGAACGCGCCATTATTATGCTATGGCCCACTCAAGTCAAGGTTTACAGAAGACGGACGAGAGGCGCGCCGGCGCGGCTCTCGTCCGCTCTCTGCCTTTGACCTTCGACGAAGATAGCCGCTAGATCATTTGTGCCTTATGCCTGTCCGTCTAGCGCACGCGTGCGCCAGACGGACAGCCGGGCTCGCCCTTAGCCGCATGACGGCACGAGCGCCAATAATTCAGTGGCGGACGAAGAGTCGAATAGACTAAGATTCAGCGAACGAACCCCCTTTGTTTCCGACTATGGAATCGGGCGCTTGTCACGAGAATAAGCCGAGCGTGTCCGGGATAAAATATTCGCGCCAGGGGAAGAGATATCACTTATGCTGAGACGAAAAAGCGCCGGCCTGCTGCTCATACTTTCACTGCTCTCCGTACAACTCGGATGCCGCGGGTTGTTAGGCGACCGCAGCAACGAGGGCGTCGCGACTGCTCCCGGAAGGCCCGCCCCGCACTTTAAACCCGGCTTCAATCTTTTCACGCCGGAGCAGGACATAGAGCTGGGCAAAAAATCGGCCCAGCAGATCGCGCAGCAAGTGCCGCTCCTTCGCGACGATAGAATCAACGGCTACGTCCAGGGGCTGGGCAAGCGGCTGGCCGCGAAAGCGCCCGGCTTTCCCTTCACCTACCAGTTCGCCGTCATCGCCACCAAGGAGATCAACGCCTTCGCGCTTCCGGGCGGCTACATCTTCGTTAACGCGGGCACGCTGGCCGCCGCCAAAAACGAGGGCGAGCTGGCGGGCGTCATCGCGCATGAGATTTCGCACGTGGCGCTGCGCCACGGGACCAACCAGGCGTCCAAGGCGTATGTCGCCCAGCGCGGCATAGACATTCTACGCACCATCGCGGGCGGAAATCGCAATGCCGAAGAGATCATCACGGCCATCGGCGGCACGGGCGCGAATATGGTCTTTCTCAAGTTCGGTCGGACTGCCGAAACGCAGGCCGATGTCGAGGGCGTGCACATCATGGCCGAGGCCGGTTACGACCCGCACGACATGGCGAATTTTTTCAAGACGCTACAGGAGCGCAGCGGCCAGCGCGTGCCGGAGTTTTTGAGCGATCATCCAGACCCGGGGAATCGCATCGCGACCATCAATAAAGAGATGGCGTCGCTCCGCGTCAATCGAAATGCGGTGCGCAACTCCGACGAGTTTCAACAGGCCAGGGCGCTCTTGACGGGCGGCGGAGGCGGCCCGGCGCTCAAGTCCACCGACTCGCCGTCGCGTACGGGCCCAAGCGACCCGAGTGATAACGACGCGGGCTCGCGGCCCCCCGCCCCGTCCGCTTCGATGATCGAGTTTCAAGCGCGCGACGGTTCCTTCGCGCTGCGCTACCCGGATAACTGGGACGCGCTGACCTCAGACGACGTGCAGATGATCTTTGCTCCGCGCGGCGCATACGGGCAGAAGGACGATTCGGTCTTTGTCACGCACGGGCTCTTCGTCGGCGCAATCGCGCCCGGCGCGAGCGATCTCGAAACGGCCAATACACAGTTCATACAGCAGCAGGTAGAGATGAATCCAGACTTTAAGGTCGCGCGCGCGCCGCAGGCCATCAGCTTCGGCGGCAGGCGCGGATACGCAACGGTCGTCGCGGGCCCGTCGGCCGTCACGGGCGTCCTTGAGATCGACGTGGTCTATACGACCGCCACCACAGATGGAAAATTGTTCTACCTGATTACGATGGCCCCGGAAGATGAGTTCGAGACCTACAGGCAGACCTTCGAGCAGGTGATCGCCAGCCTCAGGCTGGCCGGATAAAGGCGTCTGTAAGGGGAGATGACGAAGGGCGCTTCGAGGCCGCCTTCCCTCCCTCTCTTCATTCAGCCTCTTGCCGATGGGCGTCGTTCCGCATCAGCCTTATCAGCCCTGGGCGGCGCTGAGATCAACAACTTCTTCGTCACCCGTTTGTTCGAGCGCGCCCGTGGGAAGCTCTATGACGAAGGTAGAGCCTTCGCCGGGCGTGGAAGTTACGCCGACCTCGCCGCCGTGGGCCAGGGCCAGGTGCTTGACGATGGCGAGCCCCAGGCCCGTCCCGCCCATGTCGCGCGAGCGAGCGCGATCAACCCTGTAGAAGCGCTCGAAGATGCGCGGCAGGTGTTCGGCAGAGATGCCGTCGCCCGTATCTGTGACGCTGATACGGTCGCGCGCGCCGCGCTCATGCCTGATCGTCACCCTCGCATTCTCGTGGCTGAACTTGATCGCGTTATCGATCAGGTTGGTCAACATCTGTTCGAGGCGGCGCGCGTCGGCCAAGACCACCGCGCCGGGTGCGACCTCGTTCGTGAGCGTCACGCGACGCGCGGCGGCGCGAGCGGCCAGCGCCGTCGTCACATCATTGACCAGCGGGCGTAAAAGTACGGGCGCGGCCTTGAACGATCCGGTCCCGGCCTCGATGGCGGATAGCTCAAGAATGTCGTCTATCAGGTTGTGCATACGCTCGGCGTTGCGGCGGATGACGGCTAGAAAGCGTTGATTATTTTCGGCGTCGTCTATCGCGCCGTCCTCAAGCGTCTCGACGAAGGCGAGTATAGCCGTCAGGGGCGTGCGCAGCTCGTGCGAAACATTGGAGAGAAATTCCTGGCGCACGCGCTCAAGGCGTTCCAGCCGCGTGATGTCGAAGAAGACGCCGACCGCGCCGCGACTGCTTTCGTCATCGCCCAGATGCAAAGGCACGACTCGCAGATCGAAGGTCTGGCGATCGCGCGCCTGCATCTCGACCTTCGCCTCGGCCCGCTTATTGCCGCCAAGCGCCGCCTTGAAAGCGGCGTTAATCTCCGGGTTGCGCGTCAGCTCGCTCAGCCGTTTATGTTCGAGCGCGCCCTCGACGCGGCTGAAAATCTCGCGCGCCGCACGGTTCAGGGCTACCACGCGCAACGCATGATCGACGACGATCAAACCCTCGCGCATACTGTTCATCGTCGCTTCCAGGAGCGCCAGGGCGCGCCTCCGCTCATATTCTCGACGCAGGCTTTGCTCGGCCGTCTCGGCCTCCGACGCCGTCTCGCCGCCCTCTCTTCGACGGGTGAAGAGTTGTCCGAAAGCGACGCCTCCGAGAATGGCGAAAAAGATCGCCAGCCCCGTGCGCATAGTCCACGGAGGCACGACCAGCAACGCCGCGAAACTCGCGCCGCACAAAAAAAGCGCAAACCAGAGACGAAGCGACATAAAAATTCAGTGACGAGTGACTAGAAAAAGATAAAAGCGAGCCCGCAGCTTATCACTTGTCACTCGTCACTTGTCACTGCTTTTTGAAGCGATAGCCGACGCCTACCACTGTTTCGATTAACTCGCCGCACGCGCCCAGCTTTTGCCTGAGCCGCCGAATGTGTACGTCAAGCGTGCGCGTGTCGCCGTAATATTGGTGGCCCCACACGTCGTCCAAGAGTCGCTGGCGCGTGGCGACGCGGCCCGCGCCGTGTGCCAGCATGGAGAGCAGCGCAAACTCCTTCCGTGTCAGCTTGACGCTCTCGCCGTCGCAGGCGACGTGCATATCGGCGAAATCAATTTGCAGGCGTCCGTCTTCGTAACGTGCGACCCGGTTTTCGTCTACCCGGCGCAGGACGGCTCGCACTCTCGCCATCACCTCGCGAACGGAGAAGGGTTTGGCGATGTAATCGTCAGCGCCCAGGTCTAGCCCGGCGATGCGCTCTGTTTCCGACGTGCGCGCCGTCAGCATAATGATCGGCGTGTGGCGTGTGGCGGGCTCGCGGCGCAAGCGTCTGCACAACTCCATGCCGCTCATGCCCGGCAGCATCAGATCGAGTATCACCAGCGCGGGCGGATTCCTTGGGTCGAGCGCCGCCGCCAGCCCCTTCTCACCCGTCTCGGCGACACGCGAATCAAGTCCTCCGCGCTCCAAATTGTAGCGCAGGCTCTCCGCTATGTCCGGGTCGTCTTCAACAATCAGTACAGGTCTCATAAAAGCCGAGGATGAGGGCGGCAGCGTGAGGGATCAAAGGGTTGAATGGTTAATTTACTTGTACAATGATTCAATCATTAATCCCTCATCCATTCGTTGCTGTGCTTGATACGGGCCCTCTCTGTCGGCTCCACAGGGAAGCGCGTGGCGGCCCACGCCTGCGCGTGCCACTCATCCTACGGCGAGATTGCTTAGTTGTAAATCTGCAAGGGTCAGCTAAGCGACCGGCTCGTACAGGTATCCCCCGAAGAAGAAGCGGCCGCCGGAAGTCCAGAGGCACGGCGCGGCGTTGGCAAGGGAATACTTTATGTGTCGCAGTGCGTCAACTTATATTATTCCATATCCCGGCAAGGCCCGGGCGCATGCACTTAGGGGCGGGCGCATACGTAAGTCTTGCGCTTTCGAGACAGGGGCCCAGAGAGGGCTATTCATTGCGCAGCGCGATCATCGGGTCAACACGCGTCGCCCTGCGCGCAGGGATGAAACAGGCCAGCAGCGCCACGGCCGAGAGCACCAGCGCGACCGCCGCGAACGTGACGGGGTCTG
This sequence comes from Pyrinomonadaceae bacterium, assembly GCA_035639355.1. Taxonomy (GTDB): domain Bacteria; phylum Acidobacteriota; class Blastocatellia; order Pyrinomonadales; family Pyrinomonadaceae; genus DASQYE01. The sequence continues at coordinate 1,226 of DASQYE010000175.1, read as the reverse complement.
TGGCCGTCACGCCGTAGAGCAGGCTCTCCATAAAGCGCGTCACCAGAAAGGCAGCGGCAAGCCCCGTCGCTACTCCGATCAGAGTGAGCGCCATGCCCTGGCCCACCACCAGCTTGAGCACGTCCGTGCGCTGCGCGCCCAAGGCCATGCGTATGCCTATCTCGTGCGTGCGCTGCGTGACCGAATACGACATCACGCCGTAGATGCCGATGGCCGCCAGCAGCAGGGCCATGCCTGAGAAGACGGCTACGAGCAGGGTTCGGAATCTGGGCTGGGCCACGGATTTGAAAAGGAGCTGGTTCATTGTGTTGATTCTGGCGACCGGCACGTTCGGGTCCATCGCCGCCACTTCGCTGCGAATCGAGGGCGCAAGGCTCAAGGGCTCCGTGGTGGAGGATTGCACGATCAGGAACATTTGTCCCCAGGGCGCTTGAAGCAACGGCTCGTAGAAGGCCGGCTGTATTTTCGTCTCCAGCCCTTCGTACTTCACGTCGCCGACCACGCCGACAATCTGCATAAACGGACTATTCTCAGCGGGGCCGCCCTGCCTGAATCGTTTGCCGATGGGGTCCTGGTCGGGGAAGAACTGGCGGGCCATCGTCTCGTTGATGATGGCGACGGGCGTCGCTTCCGCCGTATCGGTCGCGTCGAAGGAGCGGCCGCGCAGGACTGGAATGCCGAGCGCCCGGAAATAGTCTGAGCTGACTGTCAGGAGGCTTCCGGCCGGCAGCTCCCCCGTAGATGAGACCGCCTGACCTTCAATGCTGAAATTGTCCGAGACCGTCAGCTGGTCGGGCGGCAGGCTCGAACTGACGGCGACCGCTTGAACGCCCGGAACCGATTTGACCCGTTCGAGAAGCTGCTGGAAGAAGGCAGCGCGTTGCGGGCTTTCGGCGTACCTGGCGCGCGGCAGCGGAATCTCCATCGTCAAGACGCGCTCCGGCTTGATGCCCGGATCGACCTCTTGCAGGCGAACGAAACTTTTTATCAAGAGACCCGAGCTTGTGAGCAGCATGAGAGCGAGCGCGACCTCGAAGACCACAAACGCGCCGCGCAAGCGTCGCTTGCCGAAACTCTCGGTGGAGCTTCGGCCACCCTCTTTGAGCGCTTCGTTGAGGTTCGACCTGGAGCCTTGCAGCGCCGGAACCAGGCCGAAGATGATGCCGCTCAAGAGCGAGGTCGCAATCGTCCATACGAGCACCTGCCAATCAATCCTCACCGCGTGC
>DASQYE010000174.1:0-2447 GCA_035639355.1 Pyrinomonadaceae bacterium | reverse complement strand
GAGAGGTTTCCTTCCTTAGCCTTGACCGGGCCCGAAGCTCCGGGCTCGGTCTTCTGCGCCGCCCGAGCGGGAAGCCCTCAAAGTATAGCTATGCGGCTCGCGCCCGTAGCTATAAAGCCCGCATGTCCGCACAACAGACTTTCTGACGGACAAGCCACCTCCGCCGTGCCATTTTCATTGGCCGCCGGAGGTATTTCGTGAAAGCGGGGGAGATCAGTGGAAATAATCAGTCTGATCGAGGCCCTAAGCTTAGCAGAGCCGTGCTGTTTATTTCCATTGAAATTTTCATCTCTGAATGATACTTTGTCGTCACGTTCCCCCCGACAGATATTCGGTCATGAAGAAAACGAGTGTGGCCGTGTGATTTGCGGCCCCTGTGCAGTCAGCGCCTATTCCATAATCGGGATTACCTAGTCAACTGAATCTGTCTTTTACCTGATCCCGCGTCAGCCATGCGAACTGCGGCGCGCGATGATATCCGTCCAGGAGGCTCCAGCAATGCGTCAAACATTTTTCATCTCGCTCCGCGCGGTCGTGTGCGGGCTCTTCATCTTTGTATTGGCAGGAAGCGCCGGCGCGCAGTTCAGGGCCGGCCTTCAAGGCACGGTGACGGACCCGAACGGCGCTGTCGTATCGGGCGCGACCGTTACTCTGACGAACAATGAGACGGGCAAATCGCAGCAAGTCACCACCAGCGAGGAAGGCTTTTACCGTTTCTCTTCGCTCGCGCCCGGTCTATACACTCTCACGGGCGAGCAGGCGGGCTTTAGTAAAACCGTTCTCGACAGCGTTAACGTCAGCGCCGAAGAGGTACAGGGCGTCGATCTCGTGTTGCAGGCCGGTTCGGTGTCGGAGGTCGTCACCGTGTCGGCCGACACGGCCGCGACATTGGAGACCGAGAACGCCAACATCAGAGGCATCATCACGACCGAGGAGGTGCGCGAGCTGCCGCAGGTCGGGCGTAACCCTTATGAGCTGGCGCGCACGGCCCCAGGCGTCTTCGGCGACCCGGCGCGGCGCGGCGGCGGCGGCAATAACGCGCAGTTCATTCCGGGCGTCGAGCAGGTGGGCGGCGGCTCGAACTCAGGCGTCTTCCAGACGGAGAATCAAACGCAGATTTCGGCCAACGGCCAGCGCGTGTCGAGCAATAATTATCAGATCGACGGCGTGAGCGTGAACAGCCTGGGCCTGGGCGGCGCGGCCGTAGTGACTCCGAACCAGGAGGCGGTCAAGGAGGTTTCCGTCGTCAGCAGCAGCTATTCGGCCGAAGACGGGCGCAACACTGGCGCGCAGATCAAGGTGGTCTCGCAAAACGGAACCAACGAGTATCACGGCAGCCTGGTTGCCAATTACGCCTCGCCGAAGCTGAACTCTTTCAATAAGTATCGCGGGCCGACGAACGTTGCGTCTTCACAACTGACGTGCCAGCGCGGCCTGGTAGTCTTTGCGAGTCGCTGCCCTGAGATCGTGGATTTGTACGAGCGAAAATTCGCCGGCAGCATCGGCGGGCCGCTTCACCTGCCGCGTTTTGGCGAAGGCCCTCCGTCCTTCATCAGCGGCAAGAATCGCCTCTTCTTCTTCTTTTCATCCGAGCTGTTGCGCCGCAGCGACTCGCGCACGAGCAGCATCTTTATAGAGACTCCGGAATTTCGCGATTACATACAGCGCGTTCGCCCTGGCAGTAATGCCGCGCGACTCTTCGCCACGTCCGGCGTCACGCCGCGCACCATCGCCACCGGCTTGCCAAGCCTGGGGCCAGCCGGGCCGTTCAGGGTCGTGCAGGGGCAGGCGGGCTTGAGCTTCGACATAGGCTCGATCAACGCGCCGCCGGGACAGAACGTCAATCCGCCGGACTTGAGTAATCCGGCGCTGGCGGCCGCCTTCTTCGACGGCATACCTGATGTCACGCTCGCCAGCGTCATCATCCCGAGCAGCACCAAGGGCACTCAGTACAACACGCGCTTCGACTATAACTACGGAACCAATAGTCAATTCGCTCTGAGCACCTTCTTTACCAAGCTGGAAAACTTCGCCGGCTCTGGCAGCGGACGCCCCTTTGAGGATATACAGTTCAAGCCGTTCAACTCCGCCGTCACTTTCACCTTCATACGCACCTTCTCGCCCACGATGCTCAACGAGGCGCGGTTCAACTTTACGCGCTTCAACGCCAACGAGCTTAACGACATTGGCGCGAGCAATCTCTCGATTCCGCGCCTTCAGGTTCAAGGCTTCGGCTCGGCCTTCAGCTTCGGCGGCGCGCCCAGCTTTGGCATCGATCGCGGCAGGCCCAACAACCGGACGCAGAATACTTACGAGGTGCGCGACACGGTGACGGTCGTTCGCGGCACTCATGCCGTCAAGATCGGGGGCGAGGCCCGCTTTGAGCAGGACAACAACAACATCATCTCGGGCGCGCGGCCCGAGTTCACCTTCAAAAGCCTTCTGGA
>DASQYE010000173.1:0-3703 GCA_035639355.1 Pyrinomonadaceae bacterium | reverse complement strand
TGCGATCAACGTAACAAGCATCAATGCAATATGGACGGCGCGCAGCAAGGAGCGGTGCGAGCGAAGAAGAGGAAGGAGTAGGAGTGCAGGGTGGTTTGAGCGCGCCGCACGAAGCGACGGCGCGAGCTTTATATCGTCCGGCCCACCAAGAGCAGCGGCGTCGAATTCAGATACCCTTTTCATTCACTCGTTCCCCCTATGTTTTTCTAGTTGCTCGGGTGCGTGTCCCTTTGACATCGCTCGACGCGGATGGGCCGTCTGATTTACTGCTTAAACGTGCCTCATCAACCGCCTGTTTCAGTTAACTTGTAAAAAGTTCGTAAACGTCTTACGGGTAGGTGGAATAAGAGACGCGCGCGACCGAAAACCAAAAACTACGCTTCCGATTCCTAAAGACGCTCAAGGTGAGACCGCTGTTATCATCGAAGAACCAGATTCTCAGGGCTCGTCGCCCGAGCGCCGCATAAGGATTCGCCCGTCGCCGGTATGCAGACGAAAGACAGGCCCGCCGCCACCGATTCTCCAGCGCCGCAAGCGCTTCGTGGAAGAAGGCTGCTCTTCGACCGCGTCCACGTCGTTAATGACCGATTCGGCGTTGGTCTCGATCGTGGCGCTCGTGCCCGATGGAATAAAGAGCGAGATCGAGCCGTCGCCGGTACGCGCCGAGAGCTGCTCGAAGCGCCCGGCGAGGCTGATCGAGCCGTCGCCGGTGCGCGTCTCGACCTGCCCGTCGTAGCCGGCGATGCGAATACGGCCGTCGCCGGTCGTCGCGTTCAGGTGGCCGCGCCCGTTCTGCACCTCTATGGGCCCATCGCCAGTGCGCAAGTCCAGATCGCCGTTGACGCCCTCTATGACGATGCGACCGTCGCCCGTGACGGCGTGCAGAGTAGTGCTGCGCGGCACGTAGACCTCAAGACTGACGTTCGCGTTGATGTTGCTCACGCCCGGCGCGATGCGGCTGGCGAATGCTTTGTCGAAGTCTGCGACGACCGAGACCTCCGGGCCGCGCTGATCCATGCTCACGCGGATGCCCTGTCGCTGCTGCTCGTCGCCCGCGCGCTCGACCGAGTTGACCGTGACCTCCTGCTTGTCCCAGGCGCGCACCACCAAGGGCCCATCGAAAGTCTTCAGCGTTAAGCGCGGCGTCCCCGCCACCGTGAAAGTCCTCGTCTGGCGATTGACCACAGGGAGGCTATTGTTGCTGATGATGACGGTGTTTCTTCTCTCGGCGCGTTCGATGTCGCGGGCGGCGCGTTCTCGCTCCCTCTCGGCGTCCCGTATTTCGCGCTCGCGCTCGCGGCGCGCCCGCGCCACTTCGCGCTCGGTATCCCTGATCGCGGCGTCGTGGTCTCTAAGCGCCTCGCGCGCGGCGCGCTGCGCTTCGCGTTGAATCTCTATCTGTGCGCGCTCGACCTCGCGTTGCGACTCGCGGACTTCGCGCTCGACCTCCGACCTCTCAAGCTCGCGCTCCCTCTCGTCACCATCATCGTCGTCGTCGCTCTTTTCCGGCAGGAGATTGACGGCGGGACTGAGCGAGCGACCGTCGGCCGCGTGATTTATGCTGATCGAGCCGTTGACGTTAGAGAGACGGACGCGCGGGCCTCCCTGGCCGAGTCTTCCGGCCAGATCGCGGCCGACGTATTTGCCGCGCCGCACCGGAAGATTGAAATCGTTACTGATCCCCCCGTGGACGGTGTTGGCCTTCAGCTCGACGTTGGAATCCGAGGGGATGGTCAGGGCGACGGGGCCGTTGACGGAAGAGAGCGTGACGGGCTTTGCCGCGTCCAGGCGATCAAAGGTCGCGTCGAGGCCGCCGTTGATGGTCGAAAGCTTCGCTTCGCCCGTCAGCCCGCGCGCAGTCACCCGGCCGTTGATCGACGAGGCCCTCACGTCGCCGGCGACTCCGCTGATGTCCAGCCTGCCGTTGATAAGCTCGATCGTATCCAGTCGCGCGCCGCGCGGAACCGTCAGCGTATACTCGACCGACGCGGGATTGTTATGTCGCCCCTCCCAATCATTCGTGAAGGTCAGGTTGCGATCCGGGTATTCGGTCTTGATGTAGATGCTGCCGGCGCTGGCGGTCACTTCGATCCTGGCCTCGGCCAGTCGCTCGCGCGTGCGCGCAGACTTGACGGCATCGACCTTGACCTCGTTGCGATCCCAGGCGGAGATGCGCACCGCGCCGTTTATGTTCTCCAGGCTCACGCGTCCACCGGCCGAGAGCGGGTAGCTCTGGTGAAACTCCTCGCGCAGGAGCTCGTCCGATTGCGTGCGTGCGTCGCTCGCCGCCATATTCAGCAGGCTCAGCACGGCAACCACGCCCAGCAGTCCTCTTTTGATTCCAGTCTTTCTTTTTTCTCTTCTTAACATAACAATAGCGCTCTTTTCTTTAGTTGCCGTATCTTTGGTTACTATAAGGCAGCGCCTCTGGCGTGCCGCCGCTTCACCATCGCTCTTGTCAGGCGCGGCGCAGCGTGACGCTGCCGCTGACGCTCGAAATGGATATTCGCGCGCCGCCGCTGCCTATCTGCGCCTGATAGTTAGAATCGCCCACCTTGTTCACAGTTACGCCCGGTATCTCGCTTGAGACATGGCCCGAGATGCTGTCAACCCTGAGGTCTGCATTTATATTGTCAGCGATTCTGAGCAAGACCCTGCCGCTGATGCTGTTCAGGCGCAGGCCGCGCTCGTTAAGCCTTGCGATGTAGAGATTCACCTGCCCGCTGACGCTTGAGATGTTCGTGTCGCCGTTGGCCTGATCCATCCAGACTCCGCCGCTGATGCTCTCCAGGCGTGCGCTGCCGTCTATCGCGCCGATGTGCACGTCGCCGCTGACGGTCTCAATGCGCAGGTTGACATCCCTTGGCAGCTTGAGCTGGACGCGCTGGCGAGCGCGAATGGTGCGGCAATCCTGCTCGTGGCTGATCGAGAGGCCCGCGCCCGTCTGCTCGACCACCGTGCGATAACAATCAAGCTCGCGCTGCGTTTCGGCCGAGCGAACGATGTAGACCTCGGCGCTATTGCCGCCGGACGTTTCTACATCCACGGGGCCGCTGACGGTCGAGACTGAAACGAGCGCGCCGGGGGCGAGCTGGAATGTACGCCGAATCTCTTCGCGCACGGGCAAGTCCTGTTGCTGCCCCTGCGCGCTCACGCTCGCGGCGTTCGCCGTCGTCAACAGCAGTCCGATCAACGCGCCCTTAAATAGAATCATCAATCTGTTTTTCATCTTCGTCCTCATCCTTGGTTGTTCGTTAAGTTCGCTCGTCCCCCCTATAGCACACGGGCTTTTTAGGAGACGCGACGCAGGCAGATAGAGTCCTTCACCGCCCACCTTTCATTACTCGCTCGCACATCCGCCGATGCCCGTGGTATTTAGCGGGCTCACGGCGTCCGCTTGCGTAGCCGGCGGAGAAACCGCCGCGATCAAGCCGGATTCATCAACCGCGCGGCTCACCGTTTCTATAATCTTAGCGGGCTCGACCTTTGCATCTTTCAAGCCGGCGCGCAGCCCCTCTTTGGCGGCCCTGTCGAGGTGGAACTGCAAAGCTTTGAGGGCTCTTCTCATGGCCTTCGCCTTCACGCGTGCGGCGGTGCGGGCGTTCTCCGTAGCCGCGCCGTCCGTATCCGCATCGCTTACGGGAGAAGCGGCCTCAGCTTCGACAAGCCTCGCGGCGCGGCTGATGAAACGGACTTCACGCAC
>DASQYE010000172.1:0-7383 GCA_035639355.1 Pyrinomonadaceae bacterium | reverse complement strand
CTATAGAAGCGATGGAGGGAACGGACGCCACCATCCTTCGCGCGGGACAGCTGGCGAAAGGCCGCCTGACGGTCGTGAAGATCGCCAAGCCCCGCCAGGACATGCGCTTCGATGTCCCCGTAGTCGGCGTCCCCACCATCGAGAGCATGATCGCGGCGGGCGCTACCTGCCTCTGTCTTACGGCGGGCAAGACCCTGCTCTTTGACCGCGAGCAGATGCTACGCAGGGCGAACGAGAAACGCATCGCGGTGGTCGCCGTCGCGCCTGTTTGAAACGGTCAGGGAAGTGTCCGCATTAAAGCGGAAAGAGCACAAGGCCGCTACAGTTTTCGCTGTAGCGGCCCTTGTGCTCTTGCATCGTGGCGCGTGCGACGGGGAATCTTATTACTATTGCGCGCTGCCTGCCAGCTGCGCTTGCGCGCTCTTGGGGTCGTAGGGCGTGGCAAGGAATTTCTTGGCGGCCGTCTGCGCGTTGTCGTAGTTGATGCCTGTCTGGATTGCCTTGTTGTACTCGTTGACGGCGCGGGCTCGATCACCGCGTCCGTCCAGGGCATTGCCGCGCTTGATGCGCGCCCAGGCTTCGATCCATGATGGCTTCAGGTTGCCGTCCAAAGCGGCCTGGAAATTATCAAGCGCCTGCTGGTAGTTTCGCTGTTCCAGAAAGAGCAGGCCCAGGTTGTAATAGATCCAGGAGTTCGAGCGGTCGAGTTTCAGCGCGGCTTCCAACTGCTGCTGCGCTTCTGCGTACTGCCCCTCACGAAACTGCTCTATGCCGCGACGCGCGACCACAGAGACGCGCAACTCGTCCGACATACGCAAAATCTTATTGTTCGGATCGACCACCACTTCGATCGGCTGGCCGCTGGACTCGAAATCAAAATCCTCGCTCTTGCTCTCGAAGCGCACCATCTGCGTCGGGTTGTCGCCGCCTTCGCTTCTGAGCATCAATTCGACGGGCATACGAAGGTTGTCGAAGTTCTGCGAGACGGTTCCGCGCGTGCGGAATTTTCCGGCGCGCGTGCGTATGATCTGGTACTCAGACTTGAACTCGGGCACGCCCGTTCCTTCGACCCACTGCGCGAAGAAATAGCGCATGTCGGTGCCCGCGACCTGCTTCGTCAGCCGCTCGAAATCGTCAATCGACGCGTTCTGGCCGCGATATTTATCCAGGAAGGTACGCAATAGCTCCTGGAACTTCTCGCGCCCCAGCGTTTCGCGCAGCATACGGAAGACCATCGCGCCCTTGTAGAAGACTATGGATTGATAGGCTGCCGACTGATCGTCCAGGGCTGAGGGGGCGCGCGCGATCGAGGCCGTTTGCTCGAAGGTCAAAGCGCGCTCCTGCTCGTCGCGCTCGGCGGCGTCGAGCGACGCGCCCTTGAGCGTCGCTTCGCGCAAGGCGAACGCGCTCCACTCCGCCAATCCTTGCGAGAGCCAGGCGTCGTCGAAAGATTTCAGGCCGACGGTCTGTCCCCACCACTGGTAAGCGACTTCGCGCTGAAGGCGCTCTTCGGGAACGGGGCGCGACGGATCGAAAAGCTTAGCCGAGAGAAAGATCATGCCGGGCGCGGCATAAGCTTCAAGGGCTTCGTCGTCCGTCTGAGCGACGACGAGCTGCCGGCCGAAGCCGGGCGCGCCGTACTGCTGCGTGTAAAACTCAAGCGCCTTGCCCATTGCCTCGGCATAGCGATCGGCGCGGCTCTCGCTGCCCGGCTGGGCGTAGAATCGCATCTCGTAGTTGCCGAATCGCAGCGCTTTTACGATGTAGGGCCCGGCGGCGATATTGCCTACGAGCGCCGGTTGACGATTGACGAAGCGATAACGCGTCGTACCGCTCGTGCCCGGCTGCGGCGCGACCGCCTCATCGCTCGCTCCGGCCACCTGCACGCCCGTCGGCACGATGACGGTGATGTCGGCCGTGGCGCGATCGGCCGCGTAATCATGAAAGGGGAACCAGCGCGCGGCGTACATCAGGTAAGAGCCTTCTTCGCCGACGTAGGCCAGGCGCTTCGTTGCCAGCGGCCCGCCTTCGGGCGAAACGAGCGCGCCGCTCCATCGGAAGCGCAGCGTGATGGGCTGGGCGGCCGGCATCACCTGGCCCAGATCGACGCGCACGCTCGGGCCCAGAGCGCCCACGCCGACCGCATCCTGCACGTAGTTGGTCAGGGGCTTTTTGTTCAGCTCGATGCCCTCTATCTTGAGCGAGCCGTTCAGCTCGAAGATCACAGAGCGAGTGGCCTCCGTGGGCGTGAAGGTCACATCGGCGGCGGCGCGCAGTAGATGCTCTGAGGGAAGCAGTTGGGCTTCGATGCGGTAGTTCGTCACATCGTAGCGCGAGCCGGGGGCCGGCTGTTGCTGCGCGCCGGCCGAAGAGATGTACAAAGAGAGAAGCGCGGCCGGGAGGACGAGCTTAGTGAAGAATCGATGTCGAATGTTAATCATAAAACTTGTCCGTAGAAAGTTGCTGCTGCTGCTGTCCTGGCGACCGTCAACGCTTTCGCTCCGACCAGGCGGCACGCGCCCGTCGCCGCCGTCCGTAAGGCCGCTCCTCGTGGTGGCCAAGGGTTTTCCCCGCCTCCTTCCGCAGCCTTTTCAGACATGTCAATACAGGGCTGGAAGTGTATGCAGAGGATGTCCTTTGTAGTCAGGCTTTGGATGATGCGGAGGCCCGGCCGGTTGGCTGGCCGCGCCTCGTGTATGAGCCGCACGGGCCATTTATTTCACGTTTACCGTCAGATTTTTCAAGCCGCACGGCGATTTGAAGCTGATGTAATAAGTACCCGTCATCTTACTGATCGAAGTAATGGTGTACTTGAAAGAGTCGCCCTCGGCCGGTTCAGGGAAGACGGCCAGGTTCGCCCAATCGGACGAGACGGGTTGAATACCGGCGGCGCGGCTTAGATCGCTGAGCGTCACCGTGACCACGGCAGAGCCGTTGGGCCGGATCGTCAGCGAATCCACGCTCAGCGCGATGGTACATTCGCCTTTATCCCGATTTGAATCGTCCCTTCGCGGCGCGGATGGTCGCGAAGAGGGCGGCTGTTGCGGCGTCGGGGTCGGCTCGGGCGTCGGGCTCGGTTCGGTTGTCGGGGTTGGTTCGGCAGTAGGGTCTGGCGTCGCGCCGGGCGTCGGTGTTGGCGAAGGTTCGGGCGTCGGCTCAGGCGTCGTTTCCGGGGTCGGCGCAGGGGTGGGCGTAGGTGTCGATTCGGCCGTCGCTTCCGGTGTGGGTTGCGGTGTCGGCTCGCTCGCCGCCGCCGGAGGTGTCGCCGTGGCCGTTTGCTCCGGGCTCGGCTCCGGCGTGGGCTCCGGCGTCAAAGCGGGCACGGGCACAGATGCGTTAGGAGTCGTCTGTGTTGACGAAGGTTCGGGCGCAGGTGTTGGTGTCGGCTCAGCCGTCGGCGCAGGAGGAGTAGATGCGGGCGGCAGCGCGGGCGTTTGGTCGGGTGTGGGCGCAGGAGTCTGCTCGACCGGCGTCGTCAAGGTCGGATTGGGTGTGGCGGCGGGAGACGGCGAAGGGGTTTCCGGCGCTGTTGCCACCGGCGCTGCGGCGGCTGCTCCCGTCTCGGCGCTGCTCGCGGGAGCTGCCGTTTCGGTCTTTGCGGGCGCGACTGTTTCGCTCGTCTTCGTCTCGGCTTCACTCGCCCCGGTAGTCTCAGCCGGGACAACGGCAGCAGCGGAGACAGTTTCGGGCGACGGGGCAGCCGAAGCAGACGGTTCGGGCGATGGAGCGGCCGTCGCTGAAGTATTGTTGCGGGCTATCTCGGGAACGGAAGAAGACGCCCCTATCCGCTCGTCCAGACCTTCCAGCGAGCTATTCATCTTGCGATAGAGCGCTTCTATGACGACGCGGCGCGTGGGGTCTGGCGGGCCCGCCCTGTAGCTCTTGATGTAGGCGGCGAGCGCCTCCTGGCGATTACCGTCGGCTTCGAGCGCCGCGCCCAGATGCCACTGCGCGATGCGCCACCAGGGAGTATTTTCAGGCATCACGCTGGCGGCGCGGCGCAGGTGTGTGACGGCCTCGGCGGTTTTGTTCTGGTTAAAGAGCGCCCAGCCCCTCAGGTCTTCTATGCGCCCGCGCAGGATGTTCGAGAGGACGTTGCGCGGCGCGCTGCTCGTGCCCAGGGCGACGCCCGTAGCGACGGCGCGCGCATAGATGGGTCGCATCTCTTCCGCCTGAATGGCGACCGGCGCGACAGGCAGGTCGAGCGCCGCTTCGACTCCGCCCGTGGCCTGCTCCGTCAGCTCAAGAACCGCCGGCAGGCCCGTCCCGCTTCGTAGCAGCCGGCTCGCCGTATAGAGCTGGCGATAGGCGCGCATGGGGTCTTCACCCGCCGTGAACTCTTGCGCGGCGGCCAGCGCTTCCGCTTCCCTGTTTGACGCCGTGCCTCCTCCAGCCGTGTCGGTCGCCGCCACGAGCGCGAGCAGACCCTTGAGCATACGCGCATTCTCGGCATCGTCTGCCGGGGCGTTCTGAAAGATACTGGCGCGGCGTTCGGGCGCAAGAAGCTCTATAAAGCTTGTGGCGCGCTGGCGTATGCGCCCGGCGAGCTGCGTTTCGATCTGGCCGTCTCGAATCGTGAAGGAGCGCGCCAGCTGCTCGGCCGCCTCGTCGTAGAGACCTGCCGCCGCCAGGGCGCTCGCAAACTCGTAATCGAGCGTGGGAAAGCGCCCGTACTGCCGGGCGAAGCGCAGGGAGCTTTCGGCCTCAAGCGGACGGCGAGCGGCGACCAGTGCGCGCGCCAGCGCGATTTGCGCCCACGTGTAGCGCGGCTCAAGCGCGAGCGCTCTCTTGGCAAGCTCTAACGCGCGACCGTTCTCTTTATGAGCGGCGTACCAGTAGGATGCTCCGGCAAGGAGCGCCAGATTGTTCGGATCGGTCTTGAGCGCCGAGTCAAGCTCGCTTTCGGCCTCTTCGCGTCGTCCCAGCTCAAAGAGCGAAAGAACGAAACCCGCGCGTGCGCCCCTCTCATTCTGGTTATCGGCCAGCTCCTCTTTGTAAAGCGCCAGCGCCTCTTCCGCTTTTCCTCCCGCGCGATAAAGATCGGCGAGACTTCGGCGCACGCCCGCCGCTTTCGGATTCAGCTCCAGCGCGCGCTTGTATTCCGCGATCGCATCGTCCAGCCTGAGCGCTATGTGGCGCGCAGCCCCGAGCGCCTGGTGCGCCTCGGCCATCTCGGGCGCAAGCTTGATCGAAGCCTCGGCGACGCGCGCCGCTTCGTCCGGCTCTTCTATACGCAGGTAGAACGCGGCCATAGCCAGCAGTCGCCGGGCATCGCTTCCGGCTTTTGCTTCAACCATGCGCGCCGCTTCGAGAGCTGCCGCGCGCTCGCCGCGCACGAACAGGTTCGCGGGTATCTGCGCGATGACCTCCGTGAACAGCTTATCCGTCATGCTCGCGGGGCTCTCGGTAATCGCCGCGCGAAGTTGCTCTATGCCTCCGGTCGCGTCACCGGCCTGCAACTTCTGGTCGCCCAGGGCCGCGCGCGCGCTGATGATAAGCTCGGTCGCGCGCGTCTTCAGGGCGGAGCGCGGGTGCGCTTCCACGAACGCTTTCAGCTTCTCTATGCGCTCCGAAGGCGGCAGCGCGAGCGCAGCCTCAAGCTCGGCCTTCTCCGTCTCATTGCTCGTAAAGTTGCTGGCGATCCTTTCGCCCGAAGGGCGACGCTGCGCCAGTGCGATAGTCTGAGGAGCGCCGCAAACTAGCAGCAGTAGCAGGAAGATCGGCGCGGCGGCTTTTGTGTTGCTTCTTTTCATTTCCGGTATCTGGTTGTTCCCTCTATCGCCTGAAAGACTTCGGAAATATTAACGCAGTCGAGACTCTCTGTGCACCCCTGCCGGGGAGAGGATGCCGCAAAAGTCTTCGCCTTTCAGCTATCAATCGTCGTCCGAACAGCTTGACCGGGGGGCTAACGGTCAACAGCTTCTATGGATTTCAGGAGGCTGCGCCTTCGAGCATTCTTCTGCGCATCCGTCATCTTGAAGTCGTAGTCGTAGACGGCGTTCTCCCAGTCTCCGTACATAGCATTGGGCAGCACTATAAAGCGCGTGCCGAAGAGTTCTCTGGACTGGTCGGAGGCAGCGATTCGATCATTGACCGTCTTCTTCTGCTCGAAGATTTCCGCGAAGTCGTTCAGATCATCTCCGATCAGGAGCACAACTCTGAATCTTTTGGCGATCTCCTGGCGGCGCGGCTCTTTGCTCGAACCATTAGGGTCAGTTTTGACCAGCAAGGTCTGGTCGGTAACGTCCGGAAACCCTAGCTTCAACAGGTTGGCTCGCGTCCCCTCTTTCTCTTCCGGCTTGCGGTTGGTGACGTAGAAGACGCGCACGCCGCGCGCCCGCGCATAGTTTAGAAATTCGACCGCGCCGGGCACGGCCGCCGCCTGCGCTCGATTTATCCACGCAGTCCAGCCTTCCGGATAGCTCTTGCGCTCGTTGATGATCCAGGCCTGGTACCTGCTGTTGTCCAACACTGTCTCGTCAATATCCACGACGACGGCGCGACGCGTCCTCTTTTTCCGGTTCAAGCGGAAATCCCGGTCAAGTAGAATTCTGGCGAAGTTGAAAGCCTGATAAGCCAGCGCCCGCGCTTCGCCCGAAGACTGTGTCCAGAGGACTGAGCCCACCATGTACTCGTTGTTCGCGCCCTCCTTCGCCTGCGTCTCCGGCTGGCGCGCCGCCTCCTGGCCCATATACCCGACAGGCGCGACCCCGTTGACCGAGACCATCACGGCGATGCAGAGACAAACCTTTTTCAATCCGGCTCTTTTTTTAGTAGGATTCACGCGGGCCACCTTTTCCTGTTGTGTATGGGGAACGATTTTGAGCGTGCATGATAACATCATTGGAAAGATAAGAGTAAAAGACGGGAAAGGGTAAGCGGCCGAAGTAAATCCGCTTCGATCTCCTCAGGGCCGCCTCTGCTGGACGGCCTTTTACTATCCTTCCCTTAGCTTGGAGGCTATAAAAGAGCGCGTGAGCGAGCTGGATGAACAATGGGCGACCGTAGTGGCCGAGGCCGAGCGGCGCGCTCGCGCATCGGGGCGCGCAGACCTTGCGGAGTATCTATCGCTGCGCGCCGCGAACGACCTGGCGCGCTCGACCGGGATCGAATGGCTGTTCGAGAGCTTCCAGGCACTCGCGGGCGTTGCCAACCGCGCGGGCTCAAGTATTCAAATTACGCATAGCGATGTTCATCGCTTCGCCGTCGGCAACGCGACGATGGTGGGAAGGCTGCTGACTTTAAGCCTCGGCGTGCGACGGCTGCTGGTCGAGGCCGGGTGGCCGCGTGCGCCGCGCGACGGCTTTGTGCGCGGCGGGGGACTTGCGAGCGCGCGCGTCAGCCACTTCGGCCGTCGCGCCGCCGACGAGGAGTTGCTGCTCG
>DASQYE010000171.1:0-8415 GCA_035639355.1 Pyrinomonadaceae bacterium | reverse complement strand
TTCTTCCGTGGGCTCTTGGCCTGGGCGCGCGACGACGAAGGCTTTGGGCTTGACGAGGCCGGTGCCGTCGTCGTGGCCGACGACGGCCGCCTCCACGACCGCCTCATGTTGCAGCAGGCAGTTCTCTATCTCGGCGGGCGCGACGAAGACGCCCGAGACCTTGAGCATGTCGTCGGTGCGTCCGTGATACCAGTAGTAGCCTCCCGCGTCCACGTGGAATTGGTCGCCCGTCGTGCACCAATCGCTAGCAAAAGTCTCTTTCGATTTTTCGTGCGCCTGCCAGTAGCAGAGCGCCGCCGAATCGCCCTTGACTCGCAGCGTGCCCACCTCGCCCGTCGCCACTTCGCTCCCTCCTGCATCTACGATCCGCGCCTCGTAGCCCTCGACGACGCGGCCCAGGCTTCCCGGCATGACATCGCCGGGACGGTTCGTGATGTAGATGTGGAACATCTCGGCCGAGCCGATGCCGTCCAGAATCTCCACGTTGAAGGTCTTCATCCAGCGCTCGTAGAGTTCTACGGGCAGTGCTTCGCCCGCCGAATAACAGAAGCGCAATGACGACAAATCCCTCAGCGCGCCGCCCTCTGCATTCAGCATCGCGTTAATCATCGTCGGCACTGTGGTCAAAACGGTCGGGCGATAACGCTCGATTACTTCAAACAACTTTTCGGGCGTTGAACGCTCCGAGAAGAGGGCCGTCGCGCCGCCGACCGCGAAAGGAAAGAGTAGGTTAGTGCCCGTCGCGTAACCGAAAAACAGCTTCGGGACGGAGACGGTCAAGTCATCTTCACGAACGCCTATGGTTCGCTTGGCGAACGCCTCCGTGTTGAAAGGCAGATCGTGTTGAAGATGGACAGCGCCCTTCGGATGGCCCGTCGAGCCGGACGTGAAGAGCCAGATCGCTATGTCGTCGCGGTGCGTGTCGGCCGGCGCGCATTCTTCCTCGACGCTGCCCGTCACCTGATCGAACGACACGAAATCTCCGCGCTCACTTCCGACGACGAGCACCCGCCGCAGGTAATGCGCGCCCGCCGAGGCTTCCGCAAAGGTCTCGACCAGCGATTCGTGTATGACGGCGACGCGCGCCCGCGTGTATTCCAGGTAATACCTGTAATCGGCGGCGGGCAGGAGCGGGTTGACCATCGTTATAACGGCCCCGATGCGGCTCGCTCCGAACCAAGTCCAGACGAACTCGGGACAATCCGGCAGCACTATCAGCACGCGGTCTTCAACTCCCAGGCCCATCTCGCGCAGCGCATTGCCCGCGCGATTCGACATTCGCACGGCCTCGCCGTAAGTATAGGTCTCGTCTTTAAAGTAAAGACAGGTCTTATCTACGCGCCCCTCCTCCACGTTGTGGTAGAGGAAGTAATGGGCCATGTTGAATCGTTCGGGGAATTCGATCTTCATAGTTTGACGAACGGTCGATCGTCTGATGGTAGACAGAGGACGACGGGCTTTCGGCCCGGCTGCTATCTACCATCTAAGATTTCCCGGCGAATGGACAGCCCGCCGCGCCGTGCTTTGTGTCCAGGTAGGTGCGCGCCTCCCACAGTTCCGGAAAGAACTTTTTATCGAGCGTGGTGAGCAGGTAGCCGACGCCCTCGCTCCCGCCCGTGCCGCGCTTTGTGCCGACCATACGCTCAACCATCTTGATGTGATGCGAGCGCCAGAGCGAGAAATACTCGTCGTGTTCGAGCAGGCTCTCGGATAGCTGAAACTCCTCGTAGCGCTGCTCGAAATGCGTGAGCACTTCGAGCACGGCGCGCGTCCTGCGGCCGTAAAGGCGCAGACGTTCCTCACGCCCGAGCGCCGCGTCGTCTGCGGGGGCGTCCAGGCCGCGACGCCTGAGCAGCGCGTAAAAGGCCGCATCGACCGTCGGCCCGTGATAGCGCGCGCTCAAGCGCTCGCGCGCAAACTCGTCCTGGTCAAAGCTGCGCAGCGTCTCTTCGTCCCTTAGACCGGAGGTGAATTCTATCTCGCGAAACTGCATAGATTGAAAACCGCTCGCCGGGTTCAGCTCGTCGCGGAAGCCCAGGAAATTGATCGGCGTCATCGTCTCAAGAATGTGTATCTGTCGGACGAGCACCTTCTCGATCTCGACGACGCGGCGAAGAGAGCGCGCGGCGGCCGCCGCCCTGTCCTCGTTCATCTGCGCTATGCTCGCGTCCAACTCGTGCAGGATTTGCTTGAACCACAGCTCATACGTCTGGTGAATCGTGATGAACAGCAGCTCGTCATGATGCGCCGGGTCGGAGAGGCATTCCTGTAGCCCTATCAAATCCGCAACGCGCAGGTATTTATTGTAAGAGAGCGGAGCATTGCCGCCGTATTTATTAGACATAAGAAAGCAGTGACAAGTGACAAGTGATAAGTGATAAGTTAAAAGCTTAGTCCAGGCTCGTCACTCGTCACTGTAGTTAAAACGCAGCGCCCGCCGCTTCGTGTGCGGCGTAGGCGCGCGTGTCTCTAATGTTTTTCATCTCGCGTATGACGAGTTCCAGCTCTTCATCCCTGGTATAAAAGTGCGGCGAGATGCGCAACCCCGCGCCGGGTCTGTAATCTACTATGAACTCGCGCCGGATGAGTTCCCTCGTGATGGCCGAGGCGTTCTCGTCGGCGATGGTGATGGTGCCGCCGCGCCGCGCCGGAGCGGACGGACTCGTGACGTGAAAGCCGGCCTCGCGGGCCAACTCTATAAGCCGCGTGGTCTGTCGAACGCTCTTGGCGCGAATGCGCTCGACGCCTATCTCGTTGATGATCTGGTAGCCGGACTGGGCGGCATAGAGCGCAGGGATGGCGGGCGAGCCGTGCAGAAAGCGCGCGATGCCGGGCGCGTAGCGGATCGCGCCGCTGGCGAACGCAAAGGGCGCTTCGTGGGCCATCCAGCCTGTAGTGCGCGGCTCAAGGCGCGCTTGCAAGTCCGGGCGAACGTAAAGATAGCCAGCGCCGGGGCCGCCGCACAGCCACTTGACCGAGCCGCCCGTGGCGAAATCCACGTTCAACTCCTTGACGCTGAACGGCACTGTTCCCGCCGATTGATACGTGTCCAGGACGACGAGAGCGCCGACCTCGTGCGCGCGCTCCGTTATGGCGAGCGCGTCTTGCAGAAACCCGCTCTTGAAGAGGACGTGCGAGATGGGCACGAGCAGCGTCTCTTCGTCTATGGCCGCGAGCATACGTTCGAGCGGGATGGTTATGCCGTCGTCGGACGGGACGGTCTCGATGCGAAAGCGGCCGTCGCGCGCGTGCGCCTCGTAGACGTACATCACCGAGGGGAAGTTCAATTCCTCGTAGACGATCTTGTTCCTGCGTGGCTCGGGGTCGAAGCAGGAGAGGATCAGCGACTGGCAGATGGAGACGTTCTGGTGCATGACGACCGTGCAGGGATCAGCGCCGATGATGCGCGCTACCTCGTCGCCGAGCGTGACGGGCATGTCCCACCACCCTTCGGCCCAGGCGCGCACGCCGCGCGTCGCCCACGTCTCGGCATACTCTTCGAGGCGCGCGAAGGTTTGACGCGGCATCGCGCCGAGGCTATGCGAGATCAGGTAGACGGTTTTATCCAGGATGGGGAATTGGCTGCGCCACTTTAGAAGCTCATCCGTCAAGCGATTACGTTCCTCCTTGATAAAGACACTATATGCATTTACGCGTTGAACGTCCACCGCCATGGCCCCGTGTCAACGCACTGGATAACCCGATGGACGCAGGGGGCGTCGGCCTCGGCTTCGCTCCTCACGTCGAGTCAAACCTGCTACACTTTCCACTTCAAACTATGTGGCGCTTCGCTCATCCGATCAGACACGAGATACCCGAGACGCGCTGGCCGACCGCACAGGAGGCTGGAGGGGCGCTCCTCTTTCAACCCGTCAGGACGGGCGCGACTATGCTTGAGAGCCGGACATGGGTCCCGGCGATGGTTCCCTGGCGGGCGACCCCTGACGGCCTTGTGACGCGCGATAACCTGGACTGGTACGCTCGCTTCGCGGAAGGGCGTCCGGGCGCAATCGTCGTAGAGGCGACGGGAGTGCGCGATATTCCCAGCGGGCCGCTCCTGCGCATCGGCCATGACCGTTTCATTCCGGGCCTCGCGGAGTTGGTCGAAGCCGTACGCCGCGCGAGCCGTGGGCACACGCGCCTCTTTATACAGCTCATAGATTTTCTGTCGGTCAAGCGTCGCCCGTTGAAGGCGAAGTTCTTCGAGCGTTTCCTGGCGCTCTCGACGCGCCACCGCCGGGCACTGGCGCAAGCGACGGGTGATGCGTCCTGGCTCGACGGAGGCGAGACTGAGCTGCGCGCTTTCCTAAAGGACGCGCCCGATGATCTGCTCGAACGCGTTCTATCTGAGCGCGAGCTTGAGTCGCTTCGGTTCGGTTATCGAGAGCGCGTCACGGACGTGGAGTTGGCGCACATACGCGAGCTGCCCGAAGTGCTGCCGGAGATTTTCGCGGCGGCGGCCGAGCGCGCGCGCCGTGCCGGATTCGACGGCGTCGAGCTGCACTACGCGCACGCCTACACGATGGCCTCTTTCCTGAGCGCGCGCAATGATCGCGCGGACGGTTACGGCGGGTCGCGCGAGAATCGCGTGCGGCTGCCGCTGGAAGTCTACGGGGCTGTCAGGCGGCGCGTCGGCCGGGACTACACGGTCGGCGTGCGCTTCCTCGGCGACGAAGTTATAGAAGGCGGAAATCGGCTTGAGGACGCCGTCTACTTCGGGCGCGAGTTCGCGCGCGCGGGCTTCGATTACCTCTCGATCTCGAAGGGCGGAAAGTTCGAGGACGCCGCGCAGCCGAAGGTGGGCCACGCCGTCTACCCTTACACGGGACAGAGCGGTTATGAGTGTATGCCGACAGTGCTTTCGGACGAGCGCGGCCCCTTCGGCCGCAGCGTTCCGCTCGTCGCCGCCATCAAGCGCGCGGTCAACGCCGAAGGCTTCCATACGCCCGTAGTCGGCACGGGCGGGATCGCCACCTTCGAGCAGGCAGAGGGCATACTCCGACGCGGCGAGGCCGACATCGTGGGCC
This sequence comes from Pyrinomonadaceae bacterium, assembly GCA_035639355.1. GTDB lineage: Bacteria > Acidobacteriota > Blastocatellia > Pyrinomonadales > Pyrinomonadaceae > DASQYE01. The sequence continues at coordinate 3,388 of DASQYE010000171.1, read as the reverse complement.
TCGCCCGGCAGGCGCTCGCAGACCCCGACTGGTTCTGGAAAGTAAAGGCGGGTCGCGGCGATGAAGTCCGCCGTTGTACCTACACTAACTACTGCGAGGGACTTGACCAGGCCCACAAACAAGTGACCTGCAAGCTCTGGGATCGCGTGCAATTGGACGAGCCCGGCATCACCCTCAGCGACGACGGCCGCCGCCGCCTCGTACCGCCAAAAGCAGGGATGAGGGATGAGGGATGAGGGATGAAATAAAAAGCTTCTGTCTTTTCTTATTCATCCCTCATCCCTGCGGCCCTCATCCCTGCTTTTCAACTGCCCGCCGCGTCGTAGGCGGCTATGAATTGCGGGTCTCGCCTCTTCAGGTTCTCGTAATCTATCCTCTTGCTCCTGGTCATCAGCTTGTAGGCGAAGGGCAGCGGGCTCAGAGACATATAGTCTTTGACGTTCTCGAACCAGACCAGGCTCTCGTAGGCTGCTTCCTGGTATTCCTCTATGACGGGCTTGCGCACGCGCTCGAACTCCGCGAGGGCCGCTCCCACATCGGTCGTCTCTTTAAAGCACTTGTATAGAGCGATGGCGTCTTCGAGCGCGAGCTTGGTCCCGGAACCGATGGAGAAATGGGCCGTGTGCAGCGCGTCGCCGAGCAGCACCGTGTTCCGGTGGCTCCAATGCTCGTTCTTCACGTTGACGAAGTTGATCCATTTCGAGTTGTTAGACATGAGCGGGTGGCCGTGCAGGTCTTTGAGGAAGAGCTGGGCCAGGTAGCTGCGCGTCTCGCCGTCCGTCATCCGCTCGAATCCCGCACGCGTCCATGTCTCCTGGTCGCACTCGACTATAAAAGTGCTGGTCGTCTTGTTGAATTTGTAAGAGTGCGCGGCGAAGACGCCCGCATCATTCTCGCGGAAGGTGAGCGTCAACCCGTGAAAGAGCTGGTTCGTGCCGTACCAGATATACTTGTTCCTGCGCACGCTCAAAGAGGGCTCGAAGGACTCCGCGTATCTTTGCCTGACCGTAGAGTTGATGCCGTCTGCGCCGACGAACAGGTCGGAACGCTTTGCGAGCGCGTCCACGTCGGAGACCTCGGTGCGGAAATTCAGTTCGACGCCGAGAGCCAGACAGCGATCCTGGAGGATATTCAGCAGCTCAAGGCGCGCGATGCCGGAGAACCTGTTGCCGCGAATCGTGACCTTTTGATCGCGGTACACGACATCCACGTTGTCCCACATCTCGAAACGCTCCGTGATGCGCCGGTGCGTCTCCTCGTCCGTTTCTTTCAAATAGGAGAGCGTCTTGTCGGAAAAGACCACGCCCCAGCCGAACGTGTCATCGGGCGCATTCCTCTCAAATACGGCAACGTCGTGCGCCCGCTCTGCTTTCTTCATCAGGAGCGCGAAATAGAGCCCGGCCGGGCCGCCGCCCGCGATCGTGATCTTCATAGCTCCTTCTTCGGACGAAAAGATTTCTTTACTCCTTCAAAAGCTGTCCGGCGATGACCAGCTTCTGAATCTCCGAAGTGCCTTCGTAGATGCGAAGCGCGCGCACGTCCCTATACAAACGCTCGACGACGGAGCCGCGCACGAGGCCGCTGCCGCCGTGAATCTGGAGCGCGCTGTCAACGATACGGCCGGCGGCCTCGGTCGCGTAGAGCTTGGCCTCGCTGGCCTCGCGCGTGACGCGACCGGCGCTGGTGTCCTTCAGATAGGCGGCGTGATAAACGAGCAGGCGCGCGGCGTCCAGCTCCGTCACCATGTCGGCCAGCTTCTCTTGAACCAACTGGTGCTCGGCCAGGAGGCGTCCGAACTGTTTACGGCCGGTCGCGTAAAAGACGGCTTCGTCGAGCGCGCGACCCGCCATGCCGCACGCTGCCGCGCCGACGCTCGCGCGAAAAGTATCCAGCGTCTGCATCGCCAGCCGAAATCCGTCGCCTGCGCGCCCGATCATATTGTCGGCCGGAACGCGGCAGCCCCGCAGTTCCAGCTCACCAATGGGATGCGGCGCGATCAGCTCCGTGCGCGAGAGAACATGAAAGCCCGGCATCCGCGCCCCCACGACGAAGGCCGAAAGCTCCGCGCGCCCGTTCTCAAGCGTAGCCGTCCGCGCAAAGACAGTGTAAACGTCGGCCAGCCCGGCGTTCGAGATGAAACGCTTGTGCCCGTCGAGCACGTAAGCATCGCCGTCGCGCCGCGCCGTCGTCTGAACGGCCGCCACGTCGGAGCCAGCCTCCGGCTCCGTCAGGGCAAAGGCGGCGATGGCTTTCCCTTCCGCCGCGCGCTTGAGCCAGAAGTCCCGCACGTGATCGGGCGCGGCGAGGCTGATCGCATACGTACCCAGCCCCTGCATGACGAAGGCCAGGTCTGCGAGCGATGAAGAGTAGGCGAGCGTTTCGCGGATCAGGCAGAGCGAGCGCGTATCGAGCGCGCCGCCTGCGGGTGCGACCGCGTAGCGCAGAAGGTCGGCTCCGGCCAACAGCTGCAACAACTCGCGAAACTGCGCTTCGACATCTTGGGCTTCGGCAGCGCGCGGCTCCATCTCGCGCGCCGCAAACCCCGCCACGCTCGCCGCAAGGTTGCGCTGCTCTACGGTGAAGAACGGAAGCTGCTCTATAAACCGATCCATAAGACAGTGACAAGTGACGAGTGACAAGCTAAGGACAAGCATTTATGCGAAAGACAAGCATTTATCTTGTCACTCGTCACTGCTTTTAAACGCTGGCTCGCGTTTTTCGACGAAGGCTTCGTAGGCTTCGCGGTAGTCGGGGTGCTGCATACAGGTGGCCTGGGCCTGGGCCTCCCATTCGAGCGCCGTGTCGAGGCTCACCTCCATCTCGCGGTTTAGCATCTCTTTCGTCATCGCGAGCGCGAAGGCCGGCCCGCGCGCCAGCCTCGCGGCCAAAGCGTGCGCGGCATCCGCCAGCTCGTCCGCCGCAACGATGCGATTATAAAGGCCGACTCTCTCGGCCTCTTCCGCCGATATAAAATCGCCCGTGTAAAGCAGCTCGGTCGCTTTCGCCAGCCCGACTATGCGCGGCAGAAGATAGGCCGCACCCATATCAGCGCCCGAGAGCCCTACGCGAACGAAGAGGAAAGCGATCTTGGCGGCGGGGCTGGCGAGGCGAATGTCCGAGGCGAGAGCGATGCACGCGCCCGCGCCGGCGGTCGTGCCGTTCAGACTGGCGATGACCGGCTTCGGAAGCGTGCGTATGTTACGCACCAGCTCGCAGGTCATGCGCGTGAACTCAAGCAAGCCCTGCATGTCGCGCGCAAAAAGCTCGCCGATAATGTCGTGCACGTCGCCGCCCGAACAGAACGCGCGCCCCGCGCCTGTGATAACCACCGCGCGCACGCTAGCTTCCCCGCGCAGAGCGGCGAAGGTGTCCGTCAACTCGCGATAAA
>DASQYE010000170.1:0-2972 GCA_035639355.1 Pyrinomonadaceae bacterium | reverse complement strand
CGTGCTCACGGAGATGAACAATCATGGAATGTACAAAAACGCCTGCCAGTATTACGAAGTGGACGAGTTTTTAAGAGCGCACGCCTTCCGTCTGGTCGATATAGTGGTTTCGTATCGCGCCGCCCGTGGCGTCAACGAGTTCGACGCGCTCTATGAGCGCCGCGACCACTCCTAAGGCTGAATCTTGCGAGAGAGCGCGCGCGCTCGTGGATTCCGCCCGAAGGCGGTTTAATCATTCCAACTGTTTGACCGTTTCAACTGGCGGCGTATGTTGAAGAAACCTCTCAAAGAGCTGTTGCTCAGGTCGGGTCTGTATTACAGGATCAACGACTATCGCTTTCGGCAAAAAGAATGGGGCGGGTTAAGAGATTCGTCCCAGAAATCTTTTTACGCGCGATTGATAGGGCCGGACGACGTGGTCTTCGATGTCGGCGCGAACGTCGGACAGCGCACTCGTATCTTTTCGCAACTGTGCCGGCGGGTCATCGCCGTCGAGCCGCAGGCCGAATGTCTTCGCCACTTGCGGTCACGTTTTATGTTCAGTAAGAATGTCTCGATAGAGCCCGTTGCGCTCGGCGACCACGAAGGCGAAGCCGTTATCAGCGAGAGCGATTCGCACACCATCTCTTCCATGTCCTCCAGATTCATCGAGACGGTGGGCCAAAGCAGGTTCAAAAACAGCCATTGGGAGAGACAGGTGACGGTCAGGATGAAGACCCTGGACCAGTTGATCGACAAATACGGAGCGCCCAGGTTTATCAAGATAGATGTCGAAGGCTACGAGGCGAACGTCCTGGCGGGGCTCTCGCAGGCCGTGCCCTTTATCTCTTTCGAGTTCACGCCGGAGCTGATGGACGAGGCGGAAAAATGTGTCGAGCGGATCGAACGGATTTCGGAGCGCTATCTTTATAACTACTGCCTGGGCGAGGAGCTGGACTTCGTTTTAGAGCGCCACGTCGCGGGCGCGCAATTCTTCGCGGAGATTTTGCCCGCGCTGGCCGGGCAGGGGAATTTCGGCGACGTGTACGCGATTCATCAATGAGGCGCGAAATGTGAGCGCGCGGCCGGGCCGATCAGCACAGAGAGAGCGCGCGCGCGAGCGCGCCCATAGTGCCCGACGCCTCCCGCCTTCGCGTTCTTGTCGGGATGGACGTTGATCGGCCTTTAAGTATGTACGAGAGTTTATGATCGTGATCGTCGGCAAGCCAGGTCAGTTGGGGAACAGCCTCTTTCTTTTCGCCAATTTCCTGGCTTGCGCCTGCGAGAATGGTCTCAAGGTCGCCGACCCTGCTTTCGACGAGTACGCGGAATATTTTCAGACGACCAGCCGCGACCTCTTCTGTCGCTACCCGGCGCGCGCGTCTCTCTTCAAAGGGAACAGGCGGACGCGAAAGCTCGTCTTTTCGTTCAGCTACTACCTGACGCGACTGCTCTTGAAGAGTCCCGTCAAGACGCCGTACCTTAGAGTCATAGAGATAGATTGGGACGAGACCGTTAGGCTCGACCACCCGGAGTTTTTGGGATCGGCCTCTCGCCGGGGCATTCTCTTCGCGCAGGGGTGGCAATTTCGTGACCGCACGAATTTCACTAAGCACGCCGCCGCGATCAGGGCGTACTTTGAGCCGCTGGAGGTCTTCCAGCATAATGTCTCGACCGTTACAGCGAGAGCCAGAGAGAAGTGCGACCTGCTGGTCGGCGTGCACATCCGTCATGGGGACTACAAAAAGTTTCTGGGTGGAAAATATTTTTACGAGATAGAGGATTACGCCCGGCTGATGGAGAGGGTCGAGCGACAGCACGAGGGCAAGCGGGTCGGATTTCTGATCTGCTCGAACGCGAGACTACGCGGGGCGGACTTTTCCCGCTTCAATTTCACTTTCGGCACCGACCACTTGATAGAGGACATGTACTCTTTGGCGAAGTGTGACCTGATTCTCGGCCCGCCGAGCACCTATACGATGTGGGCCGCCTTTTACGGCAACGTCCCGCTCTACATGATAGAGGATATTGACGCGGAGCCGCGCTTCGACGCGGGCCACACTTTTTTATCTGCCGACAAATGAGCCCTCCTCGAATCAGCGTTGTGACCCCCTCCTACAATCAGGGACGATACCTGGAAGAGACCGTGAAGTCCGTTCTAGATCAGGGTTATCCCGATCTCGAATACATCATCATCGACGGCGGGAGCAGTGACACGACGCTCGAAGTCATTAAGCGGTACGAGCCGCACCTGACTTACTGGACGAGCGAAAAGGATCGCGGGCAATCGGACGCGATCAATAAGGGGCTGCGACGTGCGACGGGCGAGATCGTCACCTGGCTCAATAGCGACGACCTCTATCTACCGAACGCCCTGCAAAGGGTCGCCGCGCATTTCGAGAAAACGGATGCCATGCTCGTGCACGGGAAGACGGAGCTGTTCGGTAATGGATTCGACCGCGTGGTGAAGGGGGCCGACGACAATGATCTGGAATTTCGTTACCTTTCGGGGATGCCCTTCCCGCAGCCCTCGTCCTTCTTCAAGAGAAGGGTGCTGTTGGAGCAAGGCTACCTGGACGAATCGTTACATTACGGCATGGACTACGACCTGCTGGCCAGGATCGCCCTGAATTACCGGATCAAGAAAGTGGAGGACGTTTTTTCCAAATATCGGCTGCACGAAGAGAGCAAGTCAGTGGCGCAAAACATAGAGTTCACGCGCGACTGGGCCAAGACCTTCAGCCGCCTTCTGCGCTCATTCGATTTCACGGCCGATCTAGTAGAGTATCTGTCGAAACTCTCGCTCTACGTGGAGGGCGAGGATCGCTACAACGTGAGCAAGAGCTTCGAGAGGGAGGACATACGCAAGGCGTTCCTCTATTTTCTGGAGTTTCAGCTCTACTACTTTTATGAAAATCTGGACTTGAGACGGGCGGAGGAACTGGCCCGCTTCGTCAAAGGCTTTGACCCGGCGTTTTACCGCGCGCGCGGGC
>DASQYE010000169.1:0-4126 GCA_035639355.1 Pyrinomonadaceae bacterium | reverse complement strand
GGCGCAGGCTTAACCGTCGCGGTGTTGGATACCGGCCTGCGAACGACACACGTGGATTTCGCGGGCCGCGTTCGCAGCCAGCGCAACTTCACTGCCGACAACCAGGGAAACGTCAACGATGCCAGCGACGGCAATGGTCACGGCACGAACGTCGGCGGCATCATAGTGGCAAACGGTAGTCACGTCGGCATCGCTCCCGGTGCCGGTATCATCCCGCTCAAAGTGTTAAGCAACCAGGGCGGCGGGACGTTTGACGAAACCAACCAGGCGCTCCAATGGGTGCTCGACAACCACACGACGTTCAATATCACGGTCGTGAGCATGTCTTTGGGCAGCGAGACCAATGACGCGGACGACACGCCCTTTCAACAAGACGATACGTTAAGGCTGATTCGCAGACTGCGCGATCTGAACATTCCGGTCGTCGTCGCGGCGGGCAACGATTATTTCAAGTTCAAGCAGCAGGGGATGGGCTTTCCGGCGATCTTGCGCGAAACCATCAGCGTCGGTGCCGTCTTCGACGCCAATGTCGGGTCCTTCTCGTATCAAAGCGGCGCGCAGGCTTTTGCGACCGCCGCAGACCGCATCACACCCTTCTCGCAACGCCTTCATGAAAGCGCGAACGCCAACACCCGAACCGAGATTTTCGCTCCCGGCGCGCCCATCACCTCCTCCGGCATCGCATCCGACGTGGGTGAATCCGTACAGCACGGCACGAGCCAGGCGACGCCCGTGACGAGCGGCGTTATTTTGCTGATGCAGGAGTTTTATCTGCGCACGACGGGCCGCATGCCGAGCGTCGAAACGATTGCGACCTGTCTCAGGAACGGCGCTGTAGTTATCACGGACGGAGACGACGAGCAGGACAACGTGCCTCACACGGGTGAAAAATTTCTGCGCATAGATGCCATGTCCGCCCTGGACGCCGTCCGTAGAACGCTACAGATAAACTTGTTATCGACGGCGACTGCTTTTCGTTAAGCCCGGCACAGCTTGAGAATCCTGAACGGATTCAAAGGCTATAGAAAACGGGGAAGGCGTCGGCGCAAGGGTCGGCTCCCTCTCGCGCAGGGACGGACTTGCCCGGAGGAAGACTTATATGAACAGGCGAGACATTTATAGCCCCGAGCGTGACCCCTTAATCCGGCAAGAGGCGGCGGCGCGAGTGTCGCCGCTGCCCGGCCCCACCTTCAGCGCGCTAGCCGCCTCGGTCTCGCCGCCCGCCCCGCTGCGCATCGTCATCGTCGGCGCGGGCCTGGCAGGGCTTTGCGCAGCTTACGAGCTGGAAAAGCTAGGCCACACGGTCGTAATTTTAGAGGCCGATGCGAGCCACGTCGGCGGGCGTGCGCGCACGTTGCGGTTCGGAGACGGACTCTACGGCGAAGCCGGCGCAATGCGTATCCCAAAGTATCATAATTTGACGCGCCACTACGTCAGCCTCTTTAATCTGTCGCTCAGGAAATTCGTTCAGTCCAACGACGAAGCTTACTACTTCGTGCGCGGGCGACGCATGCGTCTCAAAGAGGAAGCTCTGCTCAAATCTCTTTTCAAGCTGACGCCGGAAGAGCAGGCGAAAAACGTGGGCGCGCTCTGGGAGAAGGCGGTCACAAGCTTGCTGCATGGACTGATCGAGCCCGAGCGCGACGATCTTTTCACATCGGTGCTTGACACGACGAACGTGCGGGCGATCGACCAGCGCTCGCTTCAGCAGTTGTTGGAAGCGGCCGGCATCTCCGAAGAGGCTATAGAGCTGCTTGGCTCCGCCTGGGGGTTGGAGACATCGCTGCCGAGCGGAGCCTCGGAGCACCTGCGTGAAGAATTGAAAGCGGTCTGGTCTTCGGATTTTGACGAGATAGTTGGCGGGACAGACCTGCTGCCGCGCGCCTTCGCCGAGAATCTGCATTCGCGGCCGCGAAACGGCTGCGAGGTGGTGCGGTTGGAGCAGGATGCGGCCACCAACAAGGCCGCCGCAGTCTACAGAGAGGGCGGCAGCCTGAAGCGAGAGGAGGGCGACTTCCTTCTCTGCACTCTCCCCCTTCCAGTCCTCTCAAGACTGGAGGTCGCGCCCCCGTTCTCAGGCCCGAAAAGCCAGGCCATTCGGCTGATAAACTACGATTCCTCGACGAAGGTGCTCGGCATCGCCAGGCGTCGCTTCTGGGAACAGGACGACGGGATTTTCGGCGGGGGCACTTCGACCGATCTGCCGACCGGCTTCACCTATTATCCTTCCGATAACGAGAAGGCGCGCGACCCGGAAGTCTCCGCAAGGCCCGCCGTCTTCCTGGCCTCCTATACCTGGGGACAGCAGGCGCGCCGCCTCGCGGCGCTCTCGCATCGCGAAGCTTCAGCCGTAGTCATGAGAAGCCTCGCCAACGTGCATCCGCAGATCGCGGAAGATCAAGTGATCGAGCGCACAGCGATGTGGAGTTGGGACAATCATCAGTGGAGCAGCGGAGCTTTCGCATGGTTTCTGCCCGGCCAGCACACGGCGCTTCAACAGGATATCGTCTCGCCCGAGGGGCGCATCTTCTTCGCAGGCGAACACACTTCGCTGACCCACACCTGGATGCAAGGCGCGCTCGAATCCGCACAGCGTGCGGTGGCCGAAATAATATACGCCGCAGCCCCTTGATAAGCCTCAAGGAGGTGCGGCGCAGATCGTCAAGAGTAATTTCGCGCACCCGCTTATAGCGCGGGCCGGGCCCGGCCTCGTCTCATTCTCCCCGCTCGGGGTAGGCGGGCCTGGCGATGGTTTCGCGGTCAGCCTTCTCCTCAAACACGACTGGAAAATCTCCGGCCAGTCGCATGATCTCACGCAGGACGGATTGGGGCGTCCCCTTTTGCACCACTGCCAGCAGAGCCCATCTTCCGTCGTCAGTCTTCGTCTCCCCCACTTGGATCAAAGCCGGATGCTTGATGCTTTCTGTAATTTGACGCAGCAGTTTAGGTACTGGCATAACTCTCACAGGCCCGTTCGACCCTGTACGCTTAGGCCGGGCTTTAAGTCGGGACGGATATTTAAATCGGCACTCTCTCTCTCTCGGACTAGACGGGCCACGCGCCGAGCTGCTGGCATAAGGCCCCCAGATCACAAGCCGTCGTCGTCACGCCGTCGCCGGCAAAGAGAAGCGCTACAGGGTGGCCGGTAGCTTCCTCCAAAATAACAGAGCCGGAATCTCCCGGCAAACTGAACGGTTTGTCGTCGTCGCCGACGATCGTCAGGACTCCTCTGTAAACGGCTATGCGCGGGAACGCTACAGCCCCGTAATTTACCTGCACGCCCTGGACGTTCGTGGCCGTGATGATGCCGCGCGTGAATCCTGTGGTGCGCCCCATTTTCATGACCCTCATACTGGGCTCGGGGCTGACGACGCGGGACGGGTCATAGACCGGCAGGTTGTTCGGATTCGGCTGATCGGCCCTCGCCATCCCGAAGATGCTGCCGCGCTCGATCAACTGGGCGTTAATGACATTGGCAATCGCGGCGTCAAAGCGATTGAAGACGGGTTCGGCGCTGCCGGTCGGGAATTGTATGGGGATGATCGTATGCAGGATGGCGAAGGCGTTCTGCTCGTCCGTCAAAAACGGCGGCACCTCCGGGCCCGGCTGCACGATGCTTGTCCCAACCGGAAGGCGATCGACGTTGGCGAGCACATGATTATTGCTGAGGGCAAAGACCTCTTCCGTGTCTACGTTGCGGCGCAGGAGAAAGCAGCCGAGTGTGCCCACGAAGTTCGCACGGAGCGGGCTGATGCTGATGCCGCCGACGATCGGGCGGCGGTGATCTCGCTGCGGTTCCAAGGCTTGCGGCCCGACCGCGCCGACCTCTGTGCTGCTGCCGACGGCGGCAACGCCCGCCGTAGCGACCTGCGCATCCGACGCCGCCGCGACCTTCTCCGCCCCGGCCTTTCTTCCCGCACGGGCTTTCTTCGCGCCCCCCTTCGCTCCGCCTTTGCCTGTCTTCTTTCCAGAGGCGCGCACGACCTGAACCGGCAAGTACTCGACATCCACGGGAATGTTGTTCGGGCCGAATAGCTTCGGGACGCCGGGAGCCTCGCCCTCGACCTTATCGAAGACGAACACCTTGATGACGTTCTCGCCCGGTTCATAGCGTCCTTTTCGTTGA
>DASQYE010000168.1:0-23746 GCA_035639355.1 Pyrinomonadaceae bacterium | reverse complement strand
GATGATGCTGCTCGTCGCCGTAGGCTTCGTGCTGCTGATAGCGTGCGCGAATATAGCGGGCGTGTTGTTGTCGCGCGCGGCGGCGCGCGAGCGCGAGATCGCCGTGCGCTCGGCTTTGGGCGCAAGCCGCTGGCGCATCGTGCGGCAACTGCTGACGGAAAGCGTGCTGCTGGGCGCTCTGGGCGGCGGCCTGGGGCTGCTGCTGGCGTTGTGGGGGCTGGCCTTTCTGCAACAACTCGTCCCGCCGCAGATGCGCGAGATGGCGACGCTTGAGCTGGACTTGCCCGTGCTAGGCTTTACGCTGCTGGTTTCACTTCTGGCCGGTCTGATATTCGGGCTCGCCCCTGCGTTGCAGGCATCGAGGACGGATTTGAACGAGGCCTTGAAGCAGGGCGGCGGACGCGCGGGCTTTGGCTCACGCCAGCGTTGGCTGCGCAATACTTTCGTCGTCGGCGAGATAGCGCTGGCGCTCGTACTTCTGGTCGGCGCTGGCCTCTTGATTCAGACTTTGTATAAGCTGCGCGGCCAGTATACGGATTTGCGCCCCGAAAGCGTCCTTACCGTGCGGACGCAACTGTTGGGCGACCGGTACAGCGAGCATCCGAAGCGCGTCGCCTTCTACGATCAAGTGCTATCGCGCGTGAAGAACGTGCCCGGCGTGGTTGCGGCCGGCTACACGACCAGCGTGCCCCTGGTATGGAAGGGAGGGGCCAACGGCCTCACGCTCGAAGGCAGACCGCCGGAGCCGGGCCTCGCCTGGAACGCCAACCATCGTCAAATCAGTCCGGATTACTTCCAGGCCGTGGGCCAGACGCTCAGGCAGGGACGACCCTTCAACGAAGCTGACAATGACCGCGCAATGCCTGTCGCCGTCATCAACGAGACGATGGCGCGGATCTACTGGCCGAACGAGAGCCCCTTGGGCAAGCGGTTCAAGGTGAGTGGCGATGATAATCCCTGGCTGACGATCGTCGGCGTGGTCAGCGATGTCCGTCAGATGGGCACGGACGCGCCCATCAAAGCCGAGATGTATGTGCCGTACTGGCAGGGCTCCCCCTATTTCTGGTTCTCACCGCGCGACCTGGTCGTCCGCACCACCGTCACACCGTCGAGCCTTGTGCCAGCCGTCCGCCAGGCCGTACACGAGGTCGATCCTTACCAACCGCTTTCCAATATCCGCACCATGGACGAAGTGCTGGGCAGGGAGACGGCCCAGCGCCGCATGGGCATGGTTCTGCTTATAGCCTTCGGCGCGCTGGCGCTCTTGTTGGCCGCGCTCGGCATTTACGGAGTGTTGTCATACTTCGTCATACAGCATACGCCGGAGATAGGTGTGCGCATGGCCCTGGGCGCGCAAGGCCGTGACGTGCTGCGTCTGGTTATCGGAAAGGGGATGAGGCTGGCGCTCTTTGGGATAGCTGTCGGGTTGGCGGGCGCTTTCGCCTTGACGCGCTTGATGAAGAATCTGCTGTTTGGCGTGAGCGCGATCGATCCGCTCACGTTCGGGTCGGTCGCCGCTTTGCTGGCGGTCGTTGCCTTCTTCGCCTGTTACCTTCCGGCGCGGCGTGCGACGCGCGTTGACCCTATGATCGCGCTCAGGTCCGAATAGGAGGGGCTAGTCTCGATGCAGGGTCTATGGCAGGACTTTCGTTACGGGCTTCGCATACTGCTCAAGCGTCCGGGCTTCACTACGGTGGCCGTCATGGCGCTGGCTTTGGGCGTGGGCGCGACGAGCGCCGTCTTCAGCATCGTCAACGCCGTGCTGCTGCATACGCTTGCGATCGAAGAGCCGGAGCGCGTCATGATGCTCTGGGAGAATAATCAGGCGCGCAACCACCCGGAGGTCGAAGTCTCTTATCCCAATTACGTGAGCTGGCGCGAAGAGAATCACGTCTTCGAGGAGGTCGCCGCGCTCCCGTCCGTCAATTTCGACATGACGCTCACGGGCACGGGCGAGCCGCAGCAGGTCGAAGCGACCACCGTCTCGGCAAACTTCTTTTCCCTACTTGGCTCGCGGGCCGCCGTGGGTAGAACATTTCTGCCCGAGGACGAAAAAGCGGGCGCGCCCACGGTCGTCGTCCTCAGCAACGGATTGTGGAAACGGCGCTTCGGCTCAGACCCTAAAGTGCTGGGCCAGAAGCTAGAGGTCGAGGGAGAGAGCGCGACGATCGTCGGCGTTATGCCGCCGGACTTCGATTTTCCGAAGGGGGTCGAGCTGTGGGCTCCCTTGACGCCGATCCCCGGCGGATGGACTGAGCAGCGCGGATTCCGCGTGCTGCGCGCCATGGCGCGCCTCAAGCCGGGCGTTTCCGTAGAGCAGGCGCAATCCGAGATGGACGCCATCGCGCGCCGGCTCGGCGAGGAGTTCCCGAAAGAGAACAAAGGCTATGGCGTGACGATCATCCCGCTCGTCAAGTCAATCTTCGGCAATGCGCGACCGGCGCTTCTGATACTGCTCGGGGCGGTCTTCCTGGTTCTCTTGATCGCCTGCGTCAACGTCGCCAACCTTCTGCTGGCGAGGGCCGCGACGCGCCAGAAAGAGATCGCTCTGCGGCTCGCGCTCGGTGCCAGCCGCAGCCGGCTCGTGCGCCAGCTTTTGACTGAGAGCCTTTTGCTGGCGCTCATGGGCGGAGCGCTCGGGCTGCTCCTGGCCACCTTCGGCGTCGAATACCTTGTGGCGCTCGCCCCGCAGGATATTCCGCGCATCGGCAGGGCCGGCATCAACATCCAGGTGGTTGGCTTCGCCTTCATAGTCTCCTTCATGACGGCGATCATCTTCGGCCTGGCCCCCGCCCTGCAATCATCCAGGCCCGAGCTGAACGAGGCATTGAAGGAGGGCGGCGCGAAGTCGCAAGGTGGCGCGCGAGCCAAACGCCTGCGCAGCTTTCTGGTCGTCTCGGAAGTGGCGCTCGCCGTCATCCTTATGGTCGGCGCGGGGCTTCTCGTTCGAAGCTTTAACAACCTACAGCGCATCGATCCCGGTTTCAACGCAGAGAACGTCTTCACGGCGCGCGTTGCGCTCGTACAGTCCAAGTACCCGGATGAGCCCGAGCAGAAAGCCTTCTTCGCACAACTTTTGGAGCGTGTCAAAACATTGCCCGGAGTCGAATCGGCGGCCGTCGTCCTGATGCGCCCGCTTTCGGGGACGGTCGGCTGGGACCCGCCCTTCGCCGTCGAAGGCCAGACGCCCGAAGAGCAGACGGCCAATCCATACTCCAACTACGAGGCGATCAGCCCCGGTTATTTCCACACGATGAGCATCCCTCTCGTTCGGGGCCGCGACTTTAACGATCAGGACAGGGGCGATGCGGCCAGCGTCGCCATCGTCAATGAGACGATGGCCCGAAAATATTGGCCGGGCCAGGAACCCATAGGGCGTCGGCTCAAGTTCGGCAAGGCCAACTCGAACGCCCCCTGGCTGACGGTCGTCGGCGTCGTCCGCGATGTCAGGTATCGCGAGTGGGACGGCGTCCGCCCGGACATCTACGTCCCGTTTCTACAGGATTGCGAGTACAGGACGGACTTCGTTGTGCGCACGAAGGTTGATCCGCTCTCGCTGTCCGAGAGCTTTCGCCGCGAGGTTTATGCGCTCGACAAAGACCAGGCCGTGGCGTCCGTCACGACGATGGAAGAGCTGGTCAAGGCTGCGCTGGCGCGTCCACGCTTCAACACTCTGCTGCTGGGGATATTCGCCGCGCTGGCGCTCGCGCTCTCGGCGGTCGGCGTCTACGGCGTGATGGCTTACACCGTCACGCAACAGACGCACGAGATAGGCGTTCGCATGGCCTTAGGCGCGCAAAGCGCGGACGTGCTCAAGATGATAGTCGGCCAGGGATTGAAGCTGATAGCGGTCGGTCTCTTCATAGGCGTGGCCGGAGCACTTCTTCTGACGCGTTTGATGTCAAGCCTCTTGTTCGGCGTGACGGCGACAGACCCCCTGACCTTCGCCGGAGTCTCCGCGCTCCTGGCCGCCGTAGCGCTGCTGGCGTGTTTCATCCCCGCGCGGCGCGCAACCAAGGTAGACCCCATGGTCGCGCTCCGTTACGAGTGAAGGGATGAAGGTGTGAAACCAGGGGCGTTGAGACTCTCGCCCTTAAATTTGAGATTTGAAATCTCAAAATCTGAGGACGGGAAGTCCGGCTCAGCGTCATTTTAAAAAACGGAGAGATGATGATGGGAACTCTTTTACAGGACTTACGCTATGGCTTTCGGATGCTCCTGAAGAAGCCGGGCTTTACGGTCACGGCGATCTTGGCGCTCGCTCTGGGCGTCGGCGCGACGAGCGCCGTGTTCAGCGTGGTCAATGCAGTGATGCTACGCAACCTGCCCTATAAGCACGCCGAGCGCATCGTCATGGTGTGGGAGCAGAACCGCACGAGCGAGAGAAGACGGAACGTCGTTTCGCCCGCCAACTTTCTTGACTGGCAGGATCAGTCAAGCAGCTTTGAAGAGATGGCTGCCTTCTATGATGCGCGCGCCAACCTGACGGGCACGGGCGAGCCTGAAGAGATTCCGGCGCAGATCTCTACCGGCAATCTTTTCACGGTGCTTGGCGCGCAGGCCGCGCTTGGTCGTGTCTTTACGAACGAGGACGCCGAGCCGGGCCGCGATAATGTGATCGTTCTCAGCTATGGATTATGGCAGCGGCGCTTTGGCGCGAGCCCGCAGGTCGTAGGCCAAACCATCATGCTCAATGGCAAACCCTTTACGGTCATAGGCGTTATGCCCGCCGACTTCAAATGGTTCATCAAGGAGAACTCGCTGACGGGCAAACCGGCCGAGATGTGGCGGCCCTTCAAGCTCACGGAAGAGTATCGCACGCCTGATATGGGTCGCGGACGCTGGCTCTCGGTCGCCGCGCGTCTCAAGCTCGGCGTTTCCCTAGAGCAGGCGCAGGCCGAGATGAGCGGCATCGCTGGCCGCCTGGAACAGCAGCAGGCGGAATTTAATACGGGCTGGGGCGTCAACCTCACCTCGCTGCGCCAGCAGCTTGCCGGAGAGTTGAAGACCTCTCTGCTTGTGCTGCTCGGCGCGGTCGCCTTCGTGCTTTTGATCGCGTGCGCCAACGTCGCCAATCTGATGCTGGCGCGCTCGGCCTCAAGGCAAAGGGAGATGGCTATACGCACGGCGCTCGGCGCGGGACGCGGGCGTATGGTGCGGCAGTTGTTGACGGAAAGCGTGTTGCTGGCGCTCGTGGGCGGCGGGCTCGGTCTCCTTCTCGCCGCGTGGGGAGTGGACATGCTGGTCGCGCTCAGCCCGCAGAATTTGATAGGGGCCGAGACGGTCGGCCTTAACCTGCCTGTGCTCGCCTTTACGCTCGTCGTTTCGCTCCTGACCGGCATCCTTTTCGGCCTCGCGCCCGCGCTCGAAGCCTCGAAGCTCAACCTGAGCGAGACGCTTAACGAGGCGGGCAAGAGCGGCATGGGAAGCCCTCGCAGCCGACGCCTGCGCAACGCCTTCGTCGTCGCGGAAATCGCGCTCGCGCTCGTGCTGCTGGTCGGCGCTGGCCTGATGATTAAAAGCTTCATGCGCCTGCAAGCGGTCGATCCGGGCTTCGATCCCGGCAATCTACTGACGATGAGAGTGCTCCTACCGCGCGCCAAATACCCAGAGGATAGCCAGAGGGTCAGCTTCTTCAGACAGGCCGTCGAGCGCATGAAGGCGCTGCCCGGCGTCTCCTCGGTCGGCACAATAGACGCCTTGCCGTTCGCCTCTATCGGTTCGGCGACAGACTTTAAGATTGAGGGCAAGCCCGCACCCGCGCCCGGAGAAGAACCGGACACGGACGTGCGCGTGACGGACGAAAACTACTTTCGCACGATGAGCATTCCGGTTCTGAGCGGGCGCACGTTCACAGAGCAGGAGGCCGCCGAAGAGCGCCACGTCGCCGTCATCAACGAGGCGCTGGCGCGTAAATATTTCGCGGGCGAGAACCCCGTCGGCAAACGCATCATCGTCAACATGAAGCTTCCGCCGGTTCCGACCGAGATCATAGGCATCGTCGGTGATGCAAAGTACGGCAAGCTCGAAGGCGAAACTAGAGCGATGGTTTACTGGCCGCACCCGGAGCTTGCCGGTTCTTCGATGACGATAGTAGTGCGCACCGAAGGCGACCCGCTTCGTCTGGCTGCGGCCGCCGGGCGCGAGATTCAGGCGATTGATAAAGACCAGCCCATCGCGGACGTGCGCACGATGCAGAGCTGGCTCTCGGAATCCGTTTCGCGCACGCGCTTTGGCACGCTGCTGCTCGCAACCTTTGCCGCGATTGCGCTCCTGCTCTCGGCCGTAGGCATCTACGGCGTGATGTCGTATTCGGTCACGCAGCGCACGCAGGAGATAGGCATACGCATGGCCTTGGGCGCGCAAAGAAGTGATGTCATGAAGATGGTGCTGGGGCAGGGAATGGGGCTCACACTGGCGGGGGTGGCCCTGGGCCTGAGCGCATCTTTCGCGTTAACGCGCGTGATGGCTTCCTTGCTCTTCGGCATCAGCGCCACCGACCCGTCCACCTTCGCGCTGATCTCGCTGCTGCTGGTCGGCGTGGCGTTTCTAGCCAGTTACGTCCCGGCCCGCAAGGCTACGCGCGTTGATCCGATGATCGCGCTCCGTTATGAATAGGAGAGCCAGATGAATACTTTGCTGCAAGACCTGCGATACGGCGTTCGGATGCTGCTGAAGAATCCGGGCTTTGCGATTGTGGCGGTAATCGCGCTCGCGCTCGGCATAGGGGCCAACGCTGCTATCTTCAGCGTGGTCAACGCGGTGCTGCTGCGTTCGCTTCCCTACGATGACCCCGATCGGCTGATAGTCGTCAGAGAGAACAAGCCGCCGCAGTTTCCGGAGTTCTCCGTCTCGCCCGGAAATTTTCTGGACTGGCAGAAGCAGAATACTGTTTTTGAGAAGCTCGCTGCCGTTCGCGGCTTCTCTTACAACCTGGTTGACAAGGGCGAGCCGGAGCGGCTCAGAGGCGCGCGCATCTCGGCCGGCCTCTTTGAAATGCTCGGCGTCAAACCGGCCCTCGGGCGCACCTTTCTCGCCGAAGAGGATCAACCGGGGCGCGACACGGTGGTCATCCTCGGCAACGCGCTCTGGCAGAGACGATTCGGGGCGGACGAGAAAATCCTGGGGCAAGCGATAACGCTCAACGCCGCGAGCTACACTGTGGTCGGCATCATGCCGCCCTCCTTCCAATTCCCAGACCGCGAAACGGAACTCTTCACGCCTGTGGCCTTCGACGAGAAACAGGCACAGCAGCACGGCGCTCATTACATATCGGTCGTCGGGCGTCTCAAGCCCGGCGTGACCATAGAACAGGCGCGCACCGAGATGAGCGCCATCGCCGCGCGATTGGCCCAGGCCTATCCGGACTCGAACACGGGCTGGGGCGTATCGCTCTTTCAAATGCAGGAGTACGAGTCGCGCGACATCAAGCCCGCGCTACTCGTGCTGCTCGGTGCGGTCGCGCTCGTACTCTTGATCGCGTGCGCCAACGTGGCGAACCTGCTCCTGGCGCGCGCCACCGCCCGCCAGCGCGAGATAGCGATTCGCACGGCGCTCGGCGCGAGCCGCTGGCGCGTTATCCGTCAACTGCTCACGGAAAGCATTCTGCTCGCGCTCGTGGGCGGGGGCCTCGGGCTGTTTTTGGCCGTATGGGGCGTGGACTTGCTGCTGGCGCTCGCGCCGGAGGATCTGCCGCGCGTAGAGGGCGGCGCGCTCGACGCTCGTGTGCTCGGCTTCACAGTCTTTATCACATTGCTGACGGGCATCGTCTTCGGGCTCGTGCCCGCCCTTCAATCGTCCAGGCCGAATCTGAACGAGACGCTCAAAGAAGGCGGGCGCGGCACGGCCGCCGGACACCATCGCATTCGCAGCTCGCTTGTAATCACGGAGGTCGCTCTGGCGCTCGTGCTCCTGATCGGCGCGGGCCTGTTGATCCGCAGCTTCCATCGCTTGCAGCAGGTCAACCCCGGCTTCAATCCGAAGAACGCCCTGGCTGTAAGCGTGTCTTTGCCGCAGAAGAAATATGCAGAGGACGAGCAGCAGGCCGCCTTCTTCGCCCAGCTCATGGAAAAAGTCTCGGCGCTGCCGGGCGTCGTGGCGGTTGGAGCGACGCAGGCGCTTCCCATTCAGGGCGACTACGTGCTCGGGTTCAACATTCAGGGCCGCGCGCCCGATGCTCCCGGCGCGGAGCCAAGCACGAATTACTATGCGGTGAGCCCGGACTACTTCAAAGCGATGGGCATTCCTTTGTTGAGAGGGCGCTTGTTCACCGAGCGGGATAAGAAGGACGCTCCGAAGGTGGCGATCATCAACGAGACGATGGCGAAGAAGTTCTTCCCTGGCGAAGACCCTATTGGCAAGGGCATCAACGTCACGAACGGGCCCGAGAGGTTTCGGGAGATCGTCGGGATCGTCGGCGACGTGAAGCAATACGGCCTTGACCAGCCGACCACGGCGCAAACCTACGAGCCGTATATGCAAGAGCCCTTCTCGGCCATGACGCTGATCGTGCGCGCCGAAGGCAACCCGACCTCTTTGAGCGCGGGCGTGCGCGCACAGGTGCTCTCCATTGATAAAGACCAGCCCGTCTCGCGTATCCGCTCGCTCGAAGATGTCATCTCGGAATCGGTGGCCAAGCAGCGTTTCTCAATGCTCCTGCTTGGCGTCTTCGCTGTGGTCGCCCTCGTCCTGGCGGCGGTCGGGCTCTACGGCGTGATGAGCTACGCCGTCACGCAGCGCACGCACGAGATAGGGATTCGCATGGCCTTAGGCGCACAACAAAGAGATGTCATCAAGCTGGTGGTGGGCCAGGGGATGATACTGGCCCTGATCGGCGTGGGCATCGGCCTCGTCGCGTCGCTGGCGCTGACGCGTGTGATGACGACGCTACTGTTCGGCGTCGGGGCTACCGACCCTCTGACCTTCCTGGTCATCCCGGCGCTGCTGACGGGCGTGGCCCTGGGGGCCAGTCTCGTGCCCGCGCGCCGCGCCATGAAGGTAGACCCGATGATCGCGCTCAGATACGAATAAAAGATAGGGATTAGGGCGGCAGCGTGAGGGATGAAAGCTTGATTACTCAACTTGAATAATCCTATTTCATCCCTCCGCCCTGCGGCCCTCATACCTTCTCAAAGTGGAGGTGACGTGATGGGCAGTTATATGAGAGACCTGCAATACGGCGTTCGGATGCTCTTGAAAAATCCGGGCTTTACGATTGTGGCCGTGTTCGTCCTGGCTTTAGGCATCGGGGCCAACAGCGCCATCTTCTCCGTCGTCAACGCGGTGCTGCTTCGGCCGCTGCCTTATGCGCAGCCTGACAGGCTGGTCATTATGTGGGAGAAGGCGACCACGCAGGATACGTCCGTGTCCTACCCTAACTACGTTGACTGGCGCGACCAGAATCAGGTCTTCGAGCAGATAGCGGCCTTCCGGCGCGACAGCTTTAACCTGATCGGCGCGGGCGAGCCCGAACGGCTTTCGGGCCGCATGATCTCCGCCAGCTTCTTTCGCACCCTCGGCGTCAAGCCGCTCAAGGGAAGGGATTTCCTCGCGGAAGAGGACAGGGCGGGCGCGAGCCGCGTAGTGATTCTCAACTACGGATTCTGGCAGAGGAGGTTCGGCTCCGACCCGAACATCGTCGGCAAAGAAGTCTCGCTCAATAATCAGAGCTACACGGTCGTCGGCATCATGCCGGCCGATTATCGTTTCGGCGTTGAGACGGACATCTTCGTCCCCCTCGGGCTCTTCGAGGAGCGCTTCAAGGAGCGCGGCTCGCATCCGGGCCTCTACGTCATAGGGCGTCTAAAGCCGGGCGTCACAGAGGAGCAGGGCAGGGCCGAGATGGATACGATCCAGGCACGGCTCGGTCAGCAATATCCGGACACCAATGCCAACCGGCGCACCCACATCGAATCGCTCTACGAGGACACTGTGAAGGACGTGCGCCCGGCGCTGCTCGTACTTCTGGGGGCCGTAGGCTTCGTGCTGCTGATCGCGTGCGCCAACGTGGCGAACCTTCTGCTGGCGCGCTCGGCTGCGCGGCAGAAGGAGATAGCGATTCGCACGGCGCTCGGCGCAAGCCGCTGGCGCGTTATCCGTCAACTGCTCACGGAAAGCGTACTGTTGTCTATCCTGGGCGGCGCGCTCGGGCTATTGATTGCCTTCTGGGGCATGGATCTGCTGACGAGCGCCGTCCCGCCCGACAGCGTCCCGCGTCTGGACAGCGCCGCGATGGATTCCCGCGTGCTCTCGTTCACGATGCTGGTCTCGATCATGACGGGAATCATTTTCGGGCTCGCCCCGGCGTGGCAGGGCTCCAAGACCGACCTCAACGAATCGCTCAAAGAGGGCGACCGTGGCTCGACCGGCACACGTCATCGCGTGCGCGGCGCGCTCGTCATCTCAGAGGTCGCACTCGCGCTCGTGCTCCTGATCGGGGCCGGGCTCATGGTCAAGAGCCTGTGGCGTTTGCAGAGCGTCGAAACGGGATTCGACGCGCGCAATCTACTGACGATGCAGCTCGCCTACACGGTTGACAAGAACGAGCCGCGAAAGGCGACCGACTTCTTCGAGCAGGTCGAGGCGAAGATCAAGAGTTTGCCCGGCGTCGAGGCTGCTGCTTTCTCGGGCGGGCTTCCCTTCGCGGGCGCTCCCGAACAGAGTTTCGAGATAGAGGGGCAACCGGACGCCGATCCGAGCAGGCCGCTGATGGCCGTCCAGTACATGACTTCTCCCGATTATTTTCAAACGATGGGGATCGAGCTTAGGAGGGGACGCCTGCTCTCCGCGCAGGACAGAAGGGAAAGCCCCTTCGTCGCCGTCATCGACGAATCCTTCGCGCAAAAATATTTCGCAGGCGAAGACCCCGTGGGCAAACGCATTTCACTCGGCCATCGCGCCGGGATGCAGGCCGAGATCGTCGGCGTGGTCGAGCACGTGAAGCACTACGGGCTGAGCGGTGAAGTCCCGGTCGATCCGCAGTTCTACACCGCGCTGGCCCAGGCCCCGGACGAAGCGCTGCCGTTCGTCGCCGGGCGTATGTCGCTGGTCATACGCGCGAAGGCCGTAGACCCGACGAGCCTGGTCGGCGCTATCAGACAACAGATACTGGCGACCGATCCGAACCAGCCCATATACAACGTGCGCACGATGGATGAGCGCATCACGGAGTCGATCGGCACGCAGCGCTTCTCCATGCTCCTGCTGATGATCTTCGCCGGAGTCGCACTGGTGCTCGCCTCGGTCGGCATCTACGGCGTCATCTCCTACTCGGTCACACAGCGCACGCACGAGATAGGCATACGCATGGCCCTGGGCGCGCAGAACCGCGACATACTCAAGATGGTGCTGGGGCAGGGAATGCTTCTCACGCTCGCGGGCGTAGGCGTCGGAGTTGTCGCCGCGCTTCTGGTGACGAGGGTGATGTCGAGCTTGTTGTTCGGCGTGAGCGCGACCGACCCCTTGACCTTCGCCGGTCTGGCTCTGCTGCTCACGGTTGTGGCGCTGCTGGCGGTTATCATCCCGGCGCGGCGGGCGATCAAGGTCGATCCGATGGTCGCGCTTCGTTACGAATAGAAGGAGGAGGAAAACGTGATGGGAACACTCTGGCAAGACCTGCGCTACGGAGTTCGCATGCTGCTCCGGAGGCCGCTTTTCACCATCGTGGCTGTCCTGACGCTCACGCTCGGCATCGGGGCCAACAGCGCCATCTTCTCCGTCGTCAACGCATTGCTGCTGCGTCCCTTTCCCTACCCGAGCAGTGAGCGATTGGTGACGATGAAGTCGAATCAATCGCTGCCGGATGTGATGGATATTCAGGCGCAGAGTCGATCGTTTGAAGAGGTGGGCGGCCTGACGCTTCAAGCCCTGGATTTGACGGGCGCGGGCGAGCCCGTACAGGTACAGGCAGGATTGGTTACTGCCGGGCTCTTCAATGTGCTGGGCGCGCGGCCCATCATCGGCCGCAACATCTCTTCTGAGGAAGACCGTATGGGAGGCGAGCGCGTCGTCGTCTTGAGCTACGGGCTGTGGCAGCGCCAATTCGGCGGCGACCCGAACCTCGTCGGCAAAACGATTCCCTTGAGCGGAAACGACTATACGGTGATCGGCATATTGGGGAAGGATTTCGACCTGCCGCGCGGCGACCCGGAGCTTTACGCCTCGCTCAGGGTCGTCAATCCTATAGCGGCCAGCTTCCGAGGAGTCCATTTCCTGCGCACTTACTGGCGACTGAGGCCCGGCGTAACTCTCGGGCAGGCGCAGGCCGAGATGGCAAGCATCGACCAGCGTCTCGAACAACTGTACCCGGACGAAAATAAGGGGCGTCACAGGCAGCTTATGACATTGCACGAGCTTGTGGCGGGCGATACGCGCCCGGCCCTGCTCGTATTGTTCGGCGCGGTCGGACTGGTGCTCTTGATCGCGTGCGCGAACTTCGCAAACCTGCTGCTGGCGCGCGCCGCTTCGCGCGAACGCGAGATAGTGATACGCGCCGCGCTCGGGGCAGGACGCAGAAGGTTGATCCGCCAGATGTTGACGGAGAGCGTCCTGTTATCACTGCTCGGCGGTGCGGGCGGATTGCTCTTCGCCCTCTGGGGCATCGATCTGCTTCAATCGTTGAAGCCCGCGAATCTGCCGCGCATCTCGGCGATCGGCATAGACGCCCGCGTGCTCCTCTTCACGCTGGGTATATCCGTACTGACGGGCCTGGTCTTCGGGCTCGTCCCGGCGCTGAACGCGACGCGCCTCAACGTCAACGAAGCCTTAAAGGAGGGCGGCCGCAG
Source organism: Pyrinomonadaceae bacterium (assembly GCA_035639355.1). Taxonomy (GTDB): domain Bacteria; phylum Acidobacteriota; class Blastocatellia; order Pyrinomonadales; family Pyrinomonadaceae; genus DASQYE01. Next base: position 10,964 of record DASQYE010000168.1, on the reverse strand, counting down.
CGCCACCTCAAGCGCGAGCCGTCAACGCTTCAGCAATCTGCTGGTCATCTCGGAGCTGGCGCTGGCGCTGCTTCTACTGGTCGGGGCCGGTCTGCTCATCAAGGGCTTCTGGCGATTGCGCGCGGTCGAGCCGGGTTTTGCGCCCGAGCATGTTTTGACCATGCGCATGGAGCTGCCCGAAGCGCGCTATAAAGAGATTCCCAAGCAGGAGCAATTCCGCGAGCGAGCGCTCGAAGCCATCAACTCGCTGCCCGGTGTGGAGGCCGCTCTGGTGAGCGAGATTCCTCTGGGTGGCGACGCGCTCAATCACAATTTCATCATAGAGGGCCGCCCGCCAATATCCACGGGCGAAGAGCCCGAACTCTACTCGCGCAGCGTCGCCGGCAACTATTTCCACGCCATGAAAATCCCCCTGATTAAGGGGCGCGACTTCACGAAACAAGATAGGGAAGACGCGCCGCTCGTCGGCATCATCAACGAGGCGATGGCCCGTCAATACTTCCCCGACCAGGAGCCGATAGGCGCGCGCGTAAGGTGGGCCCGGGCCGAGGGCGAGCACTGGATCACGATCGTTGGCGTCGCCGGCGATGTCAAGCACTTCGGATTAGACCAGCCGGAGGAACCGGCTATCTACACTCCTTACGCGCAATTCCGGGAGCCCTGGAAGCGCTGGATGAGTGTCGTCGCGCGCAGCGACGGCGATCCGGCGACCATCGCCAATATGGTGAAAGCGCAAATCTGGAGGATTGATAGCCAGATACCCGTCACAAGGGTGCACACCATGACGGAAGTTATGGCGACTTCGGTGGCCAGTCAACGCTTCAACATGCTGCTGCTCGGCCTCTTCGCCGGAGTCGCACTGGTGCTCGCATCGGTCGGCATCTACGGCGTGATGGCTTACTCGGTCACACAGCGCACGCACGAGATAGGCGTTCGCATGGCTCTGGGTGCGCGCGAGCGCGACGTGCTCAAGATGATAGTCGGCCAGGGGTTGAGGCTGATACTGATCGGCGTCGCGGTGGGCGTGACGGGCGCTTTTGCCATGACGCGACTGATGTCGAGCCTGCTGTTTGGCGTCAGCGCCATCGACGCGCCGACCTTCCTTGCGGTCTCCGCGCTGTTGACGCTGGTTGCGCTCGCGGCCTGCTACATCCCTGCGCGCCGCGCCATGAAGGTAGACCCCATGATCGCGCTCCGTTACGAATAGAGGCAGGGACGAAGAACAGGGGCTGCCCTGGATGAGGGATGAAAGCTTGAATCTCGAAATCGAGATTCTGAGTCTCAAAATCGCTTCATCCGGTCGTTTGTGCGGCCCAGAACCCCTTCTAAATTGGAGGTATTGAGATGGGAACGTTGGTACAAGACTTGCGCTACGGTGTACGCATGATGCTCAAGAAGCCAGGCTTCTCAATCATCGCGATTCTTGCTCTGGCTCTCGGCATAGGGGCCAACACGGCCATCTTCTCTGTGGTCAATGCGGTGCTCTTGAGGCCGCTGCCCTTCACCGACCCCGATCAGTTGGTGATCGTGTGGATGGACAATCGCCCGATGGGGGTGAACGAAGATATTCACTCTTACCCGAATTACGCCGATTACCGCGACCAGAACAAGGTCTTCGATAAGCTGGCGGCCTACAGGGGCGCGAGCCTTAACCTGACGGGCACTGGCGAGCCTGAGCGCATGCTCGGGTGCGCGTCCACGGCGAGTTTATTCGAGGTGATGCGCGTCGCTCCGGCAATGGGGCGCGCCTTTACTGCGGAAGAGGATCAGCCGGGCCACGATAAAGTCGTCGTCATCAGCTACGGCCTGTGGCAGCGTCGCTTCGGCGCTGACAGGAACATCATCGGCCAGAGCATTCCGCTGAGCGGCACGCCGCGCACGGTGATCGGCGTGATGCCGCCGGACTTTCGTTTCCCTGCGAAGGACATAGAGTTCTGGATACCGCTTGCGCCTGATCCGGAGATTATGGGCCAGCGCCAGGCGTTCTGGCTCGACGTCATAGGTCGTCTGAAACCCGGCGTGAAATTGGAAGAGGCGCGCGCCGAGATGGGAACCATCGCCAAACGTCTTGAGCAGCAGTACCCGGAAGCCAACACGAACTTCGGCGTCAACCTTGTTCCGCTGAGCGAGCAAACGGTCGGACAGGTGCGCCCGGCGCTCCTGATCCTGTTGGGAGCGGTCGCTTTCGTGCTCCTGATCGCGTGCGCCAATGTCGCCAACCTGCTCTTGGGGCGGGCGGCTGCGCGCGAGCGAGAGTTTGCGATTCGCATCGCGATGGGAGCGGGTCGCCTTCGCATCATCCGGCAACTTCTCATCGAGAGCCTTCTGCTGGCGGGAATGGGAGCGGCGCTCGGCGTCATGCTCGCCATGTGGGGGCTCGACGCCTTGAAGCTCTTGATGCCGAGCGACATGCCGCGCCTCGACCAGATTAATGTGGACGCGCGCGTGCTCGCCTTCACGCTCGGAGTCTCGTGCCTGACGGCCGTACTCTTCGGCCTCGTGCCCGCCCTGCAAGCTTCTCAGCCCGACCTGAACGAGACGCTTAAGGAGGGAGGGAACAAGGGCGCGACCAAAGGCGTGCACAGCCGCCGTATACGCCGTGTGCTGGTCGTCTCGGAGGTGGCTCTGGCGCTCGTCCTTCTGGTCGGCGCAGGCTTGCTGCTAAAGAGTTTCAGTCGCCTGCAAAAGTTCGATCTGGGATTCAGGCCCGACGGTCTGTTGACGGCCCAGCTTCAGCTCCCTGGCAAGAAGTACGCCGAAGACGATCAAATCCGACTCTTCTACGACCAACTGTTCGAGCGGCTAAAGAACACGCCCGGCGTGGAATCAGCCGGGGCCATCACCAGCGTCTTTCTAAGCAAGACGCCAAACTCATCCAACTTCAACATCGAAGGGCGGCCCGCCTTTCCGGCAGGCCAGAGAGTCGAAACGCCGATTGATGCCATCAGCCCGAACTACTTTCAGGTGGTGGGCACGCCGCTCATAAAGGGACGCGCATTCAACGAACAGGATACGGAGAAGACGCCGAACGTCGTCATCATCAACGAGACGATGGCGCGCCGTTTCTTCTCTACGGAAGACCCGATAGGCAAGCGCATCACGTATGGCGACCCGGCTGATAAGGATGTCCGCTGGCGCGAGATCGTCGGCGTCGTCGCCGACCAGCGCCGCACGGGCTTCGAGTCGGAAGTGCGGTCCGAGACCTTTCTTCCGCTCGCGCAAACGGCTCCGGGCAGGGCGACGCTCGTCGTGCGGGCGGCGGGTGGGGCCGACCCCGCCGGACTGGCCTCTTCCGTGCGCGCCGCCGTGCAGTCGATAGACCCTGACCAGCCGCTATTCAACATTAAAACGATGAATCAGTGGGTCTCTGAAATAATCGCGCAGCGACGACTCAACATGATTCTGCTCGGCACGTTCGCCATGGTCGCGCTCATTCTTGCGGCCGTCGGCATTTACGGCGTGATGTCGTATTCGGTCACGCAGCGCACGCACGAGATAGGTGTGCGCATAGCCCTGGGAGCACAGACGAGCGACGTGCTCCGAATGATAATCGGGCAGGGGATGATTCTCACGCTCGTCGGCGTAGGTATTGGTCTGGTGGGCGCTTTTGCCATGACGCGACTGATGTCGAGCCTGCTGTTTGGCGTCAGCGCCGTCGATCCGCTGACCTACCTGGCCGTCTCGGCCTTGCTGACGGCCGTGGCGCTCGCGGCCTGCTACATCCCCGCGCGCCGCGCCATGAAGGTAGACCCCATGGTCGCGCTCCGTTACGAATAAGGGAAAGGATGAAGGCGGAAGGATGAAGGAAGGACTATTCAACTTGAGCAATCAAGCTTTCATCCCTCCGCCCTCCGCCTTCATCCCTTAGTAGACGTGGTGATAATGATGGGAACGTTTTTGCAGGACTTGCGTTACGCCGCGCGTATGCTGGCGAAGAATCCGGGCTTCACTTTCGTCGCCGTGCTGGCGCTCGCGCTCGGCATAGGGGCCAACAGCGCCATCTTCTCCGTAGTCAACGCGGTGCTCTTGAGGCCGCTGCCTTTCGATAACGCCGACCGCATAGTGACGCCGTGGGGCCGCGCTGAAGAGGGCGGCTCGCGGCGCACGAATCTCTCGTACCCGGACTTTCTGGATTGGCGAGACCAGTCGCAGACCTTTGAGTATCTGGCCGCTTACAACACTGCGGGCGCGCTGCTCGGAGGAGGCGACGAGCCGGAGCCGATTTACGGCGCGGTCGTCTCGGCCGATCTCCTCCCGCTCTTGAATGTGAAGCCCTTGCTGGGCCGTTCGTTCACGCGTGAAGAGGATCAGCCCGGCAGCGCTCCCGTCATCGTCATCGGTTACGACCTGTGGCAGCGGCGCTTCAACATGGATCAGAATATAGTCGGCAAGCAGGTCATAGTCTCGGGCCGCAGCGCGACAGTTCTGGGTGTGTTGCCGCAGGGCTTCAAGTTTCCCGTCCAGGCGGGCAGAACAGACTACCTACAGCCGTTCGCGCCTCAATTCCCGGAATTCATTAACAAGCGCAGCGCCTACTTTTTCTCAGCCGTCGGGCGTTTGAAGCCTGATGTCACGCTCAAGCAGGCCGAGATAGAGATGCGGGCCATAGGCGAGCGGCTTGAGCAGCAATATCCGGACGAGGGCTTTCGTCTGGGCGCAAGCGTCGTCCCGCTGCACGAAGACGTGGTCGGCAATGTTCGTTCATCGCTGCTCGTCATCCTCGGCGCGGTCGGCGTCGTGCTGCTGATAGCGTGCGCCAACGTCGCGAACCTGCTGTTGGCCCGCGCGGCCGCTCGCCATAAGGAGATAGCCATACGCCGCGCGCTCGGCGCGGGTCGTCTTCGCGTTCTCAGGCAATTGCTGACCGAGAGCATTCTGCTTTCGCTGCTGGGCGGAGCGCTCGGTCTGTTGGTCGCTATGTGGGGCGTTGACCTACTCATCGCCGCGAGCCCGCTGGACGTTCCGAGATTGAAGGACGTGGGGCTGGACGCGCGCGTGCTCGGCTTCACCCTTGCCGTCTCCGCGCTGACTGGAATCATCTTCGGTCTAGCGCCAGCCGTTCAGGCCTCTAAGATCGATCTCAACGACGCGCTCAAAGAGGGAGGCCGTGGCTCGACCGAAAGCCTTGCGCGTAATCGTATGCGCAGCCTGCTGGTCGTCTCCGAGATTGCGCTCTCGCTGGTGTTGCTCGTTAGCGCCGGGCTTCTCATCAGGAGCTTCATGCGCCTGCGTGCGGTTGACCCCGGCTTCAATTCCAGGAATGTTTTGACGACGACTCTCTCGCTTTCCAGGGTGAAGTATCCGGAGGCCGAACAGCAAAAAAACTTCTTCGGCGAAGCCCTGCAACACATCAAGGCGCTGCCCGGCGTCGATGCGGCCGGCCTCGTGAACCCGCTTCCGCTAAGCGGCAATAGCTCGACCGTCACTTTCACGATCGAGGGACGCCCGGCGCTTCCTCCCGGCAAACAACTCAGCTCGAACCGCCGTCAGATCGGCGCCGACTATTTTCGCGCGATGAGTATTCCCCTCTTGAAGGGGCGCGCGCTTCATGAAAGCGATGTGAAGGATTCGCCCCCGGTCGTCGTCGTCAACGAGACGTTCGCGCGCCGCTTCTTTCCGGGCGAGGAGGCCATAGGCCGCCGTATCATCCTGGGGGCCGACCCCATACAGAATCCGAACCCGCCGCCCTTTGAGATCGTCGGCATCGTCGGAGATGTCCATCACGAGGGGCTGGAAACGGAGGCTGGGCCCGAATACTACATCTCCTATCAACAGTCTCCGACCCGCCGTATGGATTTGGTCGTGCGCACGCAGTCGGACAATCCGTCGAGCATGGTGGCGAGCCTGCGCAGCGCGATCAAGCAGGTGGACAGGGAGCAGTACGTCCCAACCATACAGATGATGGACGAGCTGCTCACAGAGTCCTTCGCCGTCCGACGTTTCAACATGCTGCTGCTGGGAATATTCGCCGCGCTGGCGCTCATTCTTGCGGCCGTCGGCATTTACGGTGTGATGAGCTATTCGGTGACGCGCCGCACGCACGAGATAGGGATTCGCATCGCTCTGGGGGCGCAAACCCGTGATGTCGTCAAGATGGTTGTGGGCCAGGGGATGACGCTCGCATTGATCGGGGTCGGCCTGGGGCTTGCGGCATCGTTTGCCGTGACACGGATTATGTCCAGCCTGCTGTTCGGCGTGAGCCCGACCGATGCCGCGACGTTTGGTCTAGTCTCTATCCTCTTAGCCGGGGTCGCACTGCTGGCCTGCTTGATCCCGGCGGGCAGGGCGACCAGGGTCGATCCCATGGTCGCCCTTAGATACGAGTGAACGAAGGGATGAAGGCCGCAGGGCCGCAGGGATGAAAAAGAATTATTCAAATTGAATAGCCACTCTTTCATCCCTCGCCCTGCGGCCCTCATCCCTTCAAAAAGTCGGAGGTCTCAACGAATGATTATCAAAGCTCTTATCCCGGCGTCGCTGCTGCTGCTACTACTGCTTTCGACGGGAGGCGCGCTCGCCGCCCCTTCGGGCGTGGGCCAAACGCGCGGCGCGCTTCCTCGTGGCTTCGCTTCGCTTGCAGCGCAGGTGCAAAAGCGCGAGGGCCATACTACTTCAGTCTGGTCGCACTCCCACGACGGGGTAAAGGTCGAGGTCAGAATCGAGGGCGAGGTTGACTTCACGGATGATTACACGGACATCAGGAGCGTGTCGGAAGACGGCTCGTTTCAGGCTACGGACGAGCGCGGGGGGAGCGCCAGGCGTCTCTCCGTGACGCTGGACGCGGACGGTCAGCTGCGGCGCAAGTATTCCGTCGATGGACGCAAGCGAGAGTTCGATGCGGAGGCCAGGCGCTGGCTGTCGGAGTTCCTGTTGACGGTCGTGCGCGAGGGCGGGATGGACGCCAAGGTCAGGGTGCGGCGACTTCTGGAGCAGCGCGGAGCGCGCGGCGTGCTCTACGAAATCTCGTTCATCAAGACGGATTATGCCAGGCGCATCTATTTCGACGCGCTCATCAGCGAGGGGCATCTGGACGCGGCGACCCTCGAAAGCGTGTTGAGGCAGGCGGCCCGCCAGATTTCCGGCGACTACGAGCTGGCCGTCTTCCTGATCGAGCATGCGGACAGATACCTGGGCACGGATGCCACCATGCCCGTCTTCTTCGAGGCGACGAAAAAGATCGGCTCGGATTACGAACATCATCGCGTTCTTTCCGCCGCCGTGAAGGCGCAGCCGAGCAGGCGGGCGCTGGCCCGTATGCTCGAATCGGCCGCCGTCATCGGCTCCGATTATGAGAAGGCCAGCTTTCTGATCGAGGCTGCGTCGCTCTACATGGACGACGCCGGCTTGCGCTCCGCTTTCCTTCAAACGGTCAATTCGATCGGCTCGGATTACGAGCGCGGGCGAGTGCTTGCGGCCGTCTCTAAGAAGCTTCAACTCGGCTCGACTTTGGATTAGCGCGGGAGGACTCGGATTATGGGAACGCTCTGGCAAGACCTTCGCTACGGCCTGCGCACTCTCTCAAAGACGCCTGGCTTCACGCTCGCCGCCGTACTGGCGCTCGCGCTCGGGATAGGGGCCAACAGCGCTATCTTCAGCGTGGCGAACGCAGTGCTGCTCAAGCCCCTGCCGTACAGCGAGCCCGAGCGGCTGGTGATGATCTGGGGCGATCTTTTCAAGCCGGGTCTTGACGAGATAGGGGCCTCCGCGCCGGAGTTCAACGACTACAGAGAGCAGGGCCACGTCTTCGAGAGCCTGGCCTGTTACACGGAGGGCGGCTTCAATCTGAGCGGCGAGGGTGAGCCCGAGCGGATTAGCGGCGCTTACGTCTCGGCCGACCTGTTTCCGCTGCTCGGCGTCGGGCCCACCTTGGGACGCACCTTTGCTGTCGAAGAAGACCAGCCCGGCCGCGACCAGGTCGTCGTCCTCAGCCATAGCCTCTGGCAGCGCCGCTTCGCCGCCGACAGGAGCATCGTCGGCAAGACCGTCGGCATCAACGGCAAGAGCATGACGGTGGTCGGCGTCATGCCCTCGGCATTTCAGTTCCCCGACCGCGAGGTAGAGATATGGAAGCCGCTCGCCCTGGACGCCGAAGATCGTAGCGAACAGAGTCGCGGCTCACACTACCTGAATGTCATCGCGCGCCTCAAGCCGGGCGTCTCCGTGGAACAAGCCCAGGCCGAGATAAAGGGCATCGCCGAACGTATCAGGCAACAGCATCCAGACCAGTACGACAACGGCTTCGGCGCAAAAATCGTCTCGCGCCACGAGCAGGTCGTGGGCCCGATTCGCCCCGTCTTACTAATACTGCTCGGGACAGTAGGCTTCGTGTTGTTGATCGCGTGCGCCAACGTCGCCAACCTGTTGTTCGCGCGCGCCGCCACGCGTGAGAGGGAGATGGCGATTCGCACGGCGCTGGGGGCTGGGCGCTGGCGCATCGTTCGACAGTTGCTGACCGAGAGCCTGCTGCTCAGCCTGGCGGGCGGCGCAGGGGGGCTCCTTCTGGCGCTCTGGGGCGTCGATCTTCTCGTAGCGCTCGCCCCCGTCGATATACCGCGCTTGAGCGAGGTCAGGCTGGACGGCCGCGTGCTCGGTTTCACCTTGCTCGTCTCGCTCCTGACGGGCGGGCTCTTCGGTCTTGCTCCGGCCCTGCGCCTCTCCAAGCCCGATCTACAGGAATCGCTAAAGGACGGAGCGCGCGGCGCGGGCGAGGGTTTTCGCCGCCAGCGTATGCGTAATCTTCTGGTGGTCTCGGAGGTGGCGCTTTCGCTGGTTCTTTTGATCGGCGCGGGGCTCATGATTCGCAGCTTCCTACAGGTTCAGAAGATCAGTCCGGGCTTTAACCCCGACCGCGTTCTGACGATGCGCCTCTCGCTCCCGCAGTCCAAGTATGCGGAGGCCAAACAGCAGCGCGCATTCTTCGAGCAGTTGACCGCGCGGGTCAGCGCGCTTCCGGGCGTGGAGTCGGTCGGCGCGGTCAATTTCCTGCCCATGAGCAAGTCCGGCAACATGTGGAGCTTTGCCATCGAAGGACGGGGCAACGCCGTCGGCCCCAACCTGCATTTCCGCATGATTAGCCCCGATTATTTCCGCACCCTCTCGATTCCGCTCGACAGGGGTCGCCAGTTCACGGAGCAAGACCGCGAAGGAGCGCCGCCCGTCGCCGTCATCAACGAGACCATGGCGCGAACCTTCTTCCCTGGCGAAGACCCGCTCGGCAAGCGAATAAAACTCGCCAGCATGACTTCGCCCTTCCCCTGGCTCGCGGTCGTGGGCGTCGTGGGCGATGTCAAGCACTACGGCCTGGATGAAGAGACCAAGCCCGAGTTGTACGTCTCCTACTTGCAGCCGCTGCTGCCCAACTTCAACGTGTCGTCGCTCTTCCTGGCCGTGCGCACGACGGCCGAGCCTGCGGGGCTCGCCGCCGCTGTCCGCAGGGAAGTAGCGGTGCTCGACAAGGACCAACCCGTCGCCGACATCAAGACGATGGAAGAGCGCCTCTCGGAATCAGTCGCGCCGCGCCGCTTCAACATGCTGCTGCTCGCAATCTTCGCCGCGCTGGCGCTCATCCTTGCGGCCGTCGGCATCTACGGCGTGATGAGCTATTCGGTCACGCAGCGCACGCACGAGATAGGGGTGCGCATGGCGCTGGGCGCGCAGGGAAGCGACGTGCTCAGGCTGGTTGTGGGGCAGGGAATGATACTGGCGCTCGCCGGCGTAGCGCTCGGCCTCCTGGGCGCTTTCGCCCTCACGCGCGTCATGAAAACCCTGCTCTTCAATGTGAGCGCGAGCGACCCTCTGACTTTTGCGGGCGTCGCCTTTGTGCTCTCAGCCGTTGCGCTCCTGGCCTGCCTCATACCGGCGCGACGCGCCACGCGCGTAGACCCTATGGAAGCGCTCAGGTACGAATAAAGGGATGAGGGATAAGGGCGGAGGGATGAAAAGCTTGATCGCTCAAGTTGAATAATTCTTTTTCATCCCTCCGCCTTCATCCTCGGCTTTTCCGGAGGTAGCTTGATGGGAACATTGGTACAGGACTTGCGCTACGGTGTGCGAATGCTGATTAAGAGCCCGGGCTTCACGGTCGTGGTGGTGCTCGCGCTCGCACTTGGCATCGGTGCGAATACGGCCATCTTCTCGGTCGTCAACGCGGTGCTGCTGAGGCCGCTGCCGTTCGAGGACCCGGAGCAGCTGGTGATGATCTGGGTGGGTACCAGGAATAGCGAGAGTGCGCGCGGGCCCCTTTCCGCCCCGGACGCTGCTGACCTGAGAGAACAGAGCCAGACTCTTGAGTACCTGGCTCCCTACCAGCAGTCCGGCTCATCGCTCGCCAACGGAGACGACACAGAACGCGTCTACGGCGCGAACGTCCCGGCCGACATCTTTCCTTTGCTGCGCGCAAAGCCCGCTATGGGCCGCGTCTTCACGCGCGAGGAGGACGTGCCCGGCGGCCCCTCCGTCATCGTCATCAGTCAGGGCTTATGGCAGCGCCGCTTCGCTGCCGATCCCGGCATCGTCGGGAAAGAGATCAAGCTCAGCAATAAAGGCTACACGGTAGTCGGCGTGATGCCGGCCGATTTCAGGTTTCCCATCCGAAGCGAGAGACCGGATTTCTGGATGCCCATCTCTTCCTCGCCCAGCTATATCGCGTCGAAGGATATTCGCGGCAGTCGCAGCCTGCGGGTGGTTGCGCGCCTCAAGCGGGGCGTGACCGTCGCGCAGGCCCAGTCGGAGCTTCAGACAATCGCCCGCCGTCTCGAAGAGCAGTATCCGGACACAAACACCGGATTGAGCTTCAACCCTACGCCGCTGCATGAAGACATCGTCAGCGGCATTCGACCGGCCCTGCTCGTCATCCTCGGCGCGGTCGGGTTCGTGCTGCTGATAGCGTGCGCCAACGTGGCGAATCTGTTGTTAGCCCGCGCAGCCGCTCGCCATAAAGAGATAGCGATTCGCACGGCCCTTGG
>DASQYE010000167.1:0-5887 GCA_035639355.1 Pyrinomonadaceae bacterium | reverse complement strand
CGCGTCGTCGCGGCGACCAACAGGGACTTGCGCGCGATGGTCACAGACGGAAGGTTTCGCGACGATCTATATTACAGAATCAATGTCCTGTCGGTGGACGTTCCGCCTCTTCGAGAGCGGCGCGACGACATCCCCGTACTGATAGACTATTTTCTGAAGAAGCACACGCGCAATAGCTCTCACCTTGTGCGCGGGCTCGCGCCCGAGACGCGTCGGCTGCTGGTCGATTACAGCTGGCCCGGCAACGTGCGGCAGCTCGAATCCGCCATCGAGCGCGCCATCCTCCTGTGCGAGAGCGACCTGATCCAGGTGGAAGATTTGCCGCTCGAAGTTAGGCAGGAGTCGCGGCCCGCCTCCGAGGGTGCATTCAAGCTGCCGCCCGAAGGCATCGCCTTCGAGGATGTCGAGCGCGACCTGATTATGCAGGCGATGGAGCAAACCGACTACAACATCACCAAGGCCGCCAAGCTGCTCGGGCTGACCTTCCGCACGCTGCAATACCGCCTAGAAAAGTTCGGCATCAAGAAGCCTGAGAAGGAAAGGGACGAAGGGTGAAAAAGAAGATGCCGGATGTTAGATGCCAGGTGCAGGTTAAAAGAATTTCACCGGCACCTAGCATCTAACATCCGGCATCTGTTCCTTATGAATGTGATACAAATCCTTGGGCTGGCGTTCGGCGCGGCCTGGACTTCCGGGATCAATTTGTATGCGACGGTGGCGGTGCTCGGCCTGCTTGAGCATTACGGGCTGGCGCGCTTGCCGGGCTCTTTGCATGTGCTCGATAATTGGATCATTATCGGCGTGGCGCTCTTTCTATATGCGATCGAATTCGTCGCCGACAAGATTCCGTATGTAGACACAGTATGGGACGCCGTGCATACCTTTATACGCGTTCCGGCGGGAGCGGTCATCGCGGCTTCGGCCACCTCTGACATCAGCCCGCCCGTGCAGGTACTGGCGTTGCTGCTGGGCGGCGGACTCGCGCTTTCAACTCATGGAACGAAAGCGACCGCGCGCGCCGCTGCAAATACGAGTCCTGAACCTTTGACAAACTGGACGCTCTCGATCATAGAGGACATCTTCGCGGTCGGCGCGGTTGTGCTGGCCGTGTTGTATCCGGCAGCAATTCTGGTCGTCATCCTGATCTTTCTTTTAGTCCTGGCCTGGATACTACCGAAGGTTGTGCGCCGCGTGCGACGTATGCTGGCGGCGGCGCGCGCCTTCTTCGGCGGTCAATCGCTGGCCGAAGCGGCGCGCAAATGAGCCCGCCCGGATAGCTTCCTCTTTGACGCGCGGCTCTTGAGTCAAAGTATCTATATGCATCGAACCATCCATCTTATTCTAGGCGCGTCGATCTTGCTCGCCTCCTGCGCGTCATGCGCCGACAGGGGCGGTAAAGCTCCTGCGACGGCTGCCAACACCAATGCGTCGAATCAGGATGCAACGGCCGGGGTGAAGACTCCGCCGGCCGACATAGTGCTCGTCGATGCTCCCGGCGTGGAGATAGCGGCGGGCGGCGCGGCGGAGGCAAGCGTGCGATTGACCATCGCAGAGGGCTATCACATCAGCGCCAATCCGGCGACGCTCTCTTACCAGATAGCCACGCAGCTAAACGTAGAGCCGGGCGGTGGCGTTACTGCGGGCAAGCCCGTCTATCCGCCTTCGATCACAAGGAAGTTCGCCTTCGAGCCGCAACCGTTCGCCGTTTACGAGAGAGAGGCAATCATTAAGCTACCGCTGCGCGCCGAAGCCGGGGCGAGCGCGGGCTCAAGCTCGCTTCCCGTGAAGCTGCGTGTCCAGCCGTGCGACGACCAGGCGTGTTACCCGCCGCGCACCATCAACTCTTCCATACCCGTCAAGGTCAAATGACGCGTCCATTATGGATTTTAGATTTTGGATTGCGAAGAAGATATTCAGCCTGAAATCTTGAACCCTCAAATCGCGGTTGCCAATCTAAAATCCAAAACCTAAAATCCGAAATCCATAATGATGGAGCGTATATGGACAATCGTCTCGGGCCTTGGAATCATCGTCGCCGCGATATTCTTGTTGCGCGATAATATGAGTGCGGCTTTCGTCTCGGCAACGCTCGGCGTCGTCGCGTGGTTCCTGGGCCTGCGGGAGCGCCTGCGGAAAACCATCGACGCAAAGAGCGAAGGGACGCGGGAAAGCGATCACAACACCGGCGGAGATTTAGATGAAAATTAAAATATACTTGATGCTGTCTACGGCCCTGATCTGCGCGTTGACGGCAGTATGGCCCGGCGCGATGACGGCTACTGCTGCTGCGGCGTCGCACAGCAGCGCGGCGGCGGCGGACGATAAGGCGGAGGTGCGCGGCGCAGTGCGGCTGGCCTTCCAGCAATTGAAATCGCACGAGTACGGAGCGCTCTACGACGCGCTCCCCTCAGCGTCGCAGCGCCGCATCTCGCGCGACCGCTTCACGGGCGCGCTCAGGCGCACAGGCGACCTCTACGAGCTTGATCGAATGGAGATAGGGGCGGTACGCGTCTCGGGCGATATCGCCGTCGTCGATACAGTGATGTACGGGCGTGTCTCGCGCCCCGCAGAGAGCGACGCCAAGGTGATCGCGCAGCAATACCTCGTCCGCGAAGACGGCAGGTGGCGTGTGGTGGTGGGCGACCGCGCGACCGTGCGAGGGCTGCTCGCAGATTATCCCGGCTTTACAAAGAAATATCCTGTGCGCGACCCGCGCATCTACGTCAAGCGCGACGGGCGCTGGGTCGATATTAGCTCCCTGATGCGCCGCGCCGTGAAGAGACGGGCCTGAAAATGGGTCTTCGGGCTCAGAGCAGGTCGGCGAACGAAAGCTGTGCGGTGTCGGTCGTCATGCGCCGTGTGCGCTTGACGCCGTCGAGCGCGTCTCGTACCGATTGTAAATGAAAGCGTGCGATGCGCGGCGTGATGCGCACGCAGGGGATGCGCCCTTTTCGCGCCAGCCTGTGCACGGTGGATTCGCTCACCTGAAGGATAGCGGCGAGCTGTCGCGCTGTCAGAAACTCTTCGCGCGACTGGTGTGCAGGTTGGGGTGCTTGATCGCTCATTTAGACTCACCCCGCGTGACCGTTCTATTTCCCGGTCGGAGGAAGCGAGAGCGCGACGTTGTAACGCGCCGGGCCGTCCACTTCGACATCCTTCGTGACGGGGCCTACGTCGCCCGCCCAGACCGTGAGGCGGTAGGTGGCAGCATCCGGCACGAGCCGAAAGACGAAGAGCCCCGTCTCGTTTGTGATGCGACCGTCGATCTTTTTCGCGCTGCCGTCGGCCCGTATGCGTGCGATCTCGACGCGCGCGCCCGGAACGCTTTTCCCCTCGGCTGTGAAGACGCTGCCGCGCACAAAGGCTATGGAGCCCTCGTCCAGCGTCAGGATCAGTCTGTCCGGCAGAGAGCGTATTTTCCCGGCGCGAACCTCTATGTTTTCGAGGCGGCCGACGCTCAGGCCGGGCTTGCGAAAGGTCAACCCGTAGCTGCCGGGCGCGAGTCCTGAGATCAGAAATTCGCCTTTGCTGTTGGTCGTCGCCCGGCCGACCTCGCTGTCGCCCTGCCGCACCGTCACCTCTACGTTTTCGGCAGCGCCGCTGCGCGTACGCACCTTGCCCTTAATGCCGCCCCTCGCCGGGTCATTCTGCGCGGCGGCAGCGGCGGAGACCAACATGACGGTCAGCAGAAGAGCGCCGCTCCATCTTTGCAACAACATTACTTTCATTCTCGTATAACCAAACTGCCTATATGAGCCTCAAAATGGAGGCCGACTGCGAGAGCCGTTATTATAACATGCGTAGGGGCCGAGGTGGCTTTGCGCCGGGGAGCACGGCCCCTCAGGGAAGTGTTGATGCGTCGAGCGCCGTTTCCTGTTGCTTTGCGCGCGCGATTGCTGGTATTCATACGACTGGCGAGAGAACCCAAAGGGCGCTTGCCACCCCGGCACAATCTCACAGCATCAAATCATGGAGATGTTGCGACCCGTCACAGGTATTCGCGGCCAAGTTTTTATGACAGTCGTTTCGTCAATCGGCCGATTCGCTCAAGCGCCTCGACAGGCTCTTCGGTGGCGGCTTCTAAGGGGCGCGCTTCTGTGCGCCTCGTGCGCGCTCACAGCCTCACCCTCAGCCGCTCATGCCCAGGAACAGCCACCGCCGCCGCAGATGCAGGAGCGTCCGCGCCGCGTAGAGAAGCCGGTGGAGCAGGAGATCGGGCCGGACGATGTCCTGCGCGTAGACACCGACCTGATAATGGTTGACGCGGCCGTGACGGACGCGGCCGGCCAGCCCGTGCGCCACTTGAGCGCGAAGGATTTCAAGCTCTACGAAGACGGGGTCGAGCGTCCCATCGCCTTTTTCAACGTGGAAAAGCGCGATGCCGGGACGCGACCCGTGGCGATCGTTTTCGCCCTGGACGTATCGGGCAGCATGACGCCCGAAGAGATGGAGCGCCTGCGCGGCGCGATGAAGATTTTCTCCGCGAAGCTTGCCGAGCGCCCGGCGCTGTTCGCGGTGATGTCGTTCGGGATGAACGTCAAGACCGTACAGGGATTTACCAGCGACCCTCAGAAGCTTGACCGCGCCTTCGAGCGAATCGCGCGCGACCCGAACGGCCTTTCGACCCACGCCTACGACGCGGTTGACGACGCCATCCGCCTGCTCGTCAGAAAAGCGCCGCGCACGCGCGAGCGCCGTTTGATGAAGCGCGTCGTCGTCACAGTCACGGACGGCTTTCCGGTGGGCGACACCGTCTCTCCGAGCACTGTGATCGAGCGAGCGAATGCGGCCGACGTGAGCGTTTATACCATCACGCTGCCCTCATATTCGCGCCTGGTCGCTTCGACGACGCGCCCGCCGCTGCCGACGCCGCTCGATGTCAGCGGGCTGGCCGAGATGACGGGCGGGACGAACAGCTATGCGACGGACAAGGATTTGGACTCGCTTTTCCGCGCGCTCGCCGAAGAGGTCACGTCAACCTACGTGCTGGCTTTCTATCCATCCGAAGAGAAGCGTCGCGATGGTCGCCTCCACACGATCCGCATCGAAGCGCCGCCCGGCCTGACCGTTCGCCAGAGCCGTCCCGGATATAAAAGCAGTGACAAGTGACAAAAAAGCAGTGACGAGTGACAAGTGACGAGATAAAAGCTTCATTCAAGCTTATCCCAGGCTCGTCACTTATCACTCGTCACTGCCCTTAAAACTCTTCGTCTTCTTCGTCCTCGTCGAGAGTGTCTTCTTCGACGATGTCTAATTCGACGGGATCAAGTCCAACTATTTCCAGATCAGTCCCACACTCTTCGCACGAGACCACATCGCCTTTGTCCGCGTCCGTATCGACGTGGACATCTGCATCGCAATCGGGGCACGTTCCGGTCGGCACTTCTGTTTACCTCCATCGCATTTGGTTGAGAGCAGAGAGAGAGGAGGCGCACCCTTTATGTTTACTTGGGGAGGCTCCCACCTTGTTTTTTTCCGTAGAGACCGGGACAATCTAACCGCGCCCGCCGTTTTTTGCAACACGGATTTGGAAAAACGGCCGGCCGCCGGCCCGCTTCCAGAAGCCGCAAGCGATGCCTGTTTTACGTCACCTGAGATAAGGCATCTTGCAGCCTGGCGAGCGCGTTTTCCAGAACTTCATCCTCGCGCGCGATGCACAGCCGCATGTGATGATCCCAGGCGTCGCTATCGGAGAATGCGCTTCCGGGCACGGCCGCCACGCCCGCCCTGTCTATAAGCATTTCGTTGAGCTGCATCGCGTCGCGGAAACCGTCAGGGATGCGAGCCCAGATATAAAAGGCCGAGCCCGAGTCGTAAATACGAAAGCCAAGCCCGCCGAGCACTTCGGTCGCCATTCGCCGCTTCTCCGCGAAACGCTCGCGCAGCC
>DASQYE010000166.1:0-8657 GCA_035639355.1 Pyrinomonadaceae bacterium | reverse complement strand
CCGGGGATTGAAGTGAAAACTCCTTATGGGTGGGTTTCTCTGAAAGACCTTAGCCTGGGATACAGGACGTTGATCGCGTGGATGGTGGATTTAGCGAGTCGTATGTTTGACCGCTATCCTGATAGTGAATATCCGCTCCATGAGCCCGCCGTTGTTTTGGTTGACGAGATTGATCTGCATCTGCATCCGAAGTGGCAACGTGATCTAATGGGGTTCCTCACCAGATTGTTCCCGAATACACAGTTTATTGCCACAGCGCACAGTCCTCTTGTCGTACAGGCCGCGAGCGACGCCAATGTCGTGCTGCTCAGGCGCGAGGACGATCATGTCATCATAGATAATGACGTGAAGGCTATACATAACTGGCGAGTGGATCAAATCCTGACCAGCGATCTATTTGGCCTCGAAAGCGCGCGACCGCCGCAACTGGACGGCTTACTTGCAGAGCGGACGGAGATTCTTTCAAAAGCCCGGCTGACAAAGAAGGACAGGGAGAGGCTGGAAAGAATTGAAGAAGAGATCGGCTCGCTGCCCACAGGCGAGACGCCGGAGGACATGGAGGCGATGGACGTTATTCGTCGCGCCGCCCGTAGGCTGAAAGCAGAAGAATAGTGAGCCTCACATGATTCGTGTCGTAAAGCCTGAGACACCTCCCAAAATACTAGCGACTAAAGGTAAAGCGAAAAGGCGCGCACATAGCGCGTCTTATAGCCGCTCTGCCGCCGAATATAATAACGGCTCTAAAAAATTTGATTTCGATTCAAACATTTACGGCCACAGGACGGTTAAAGAACAGCTAATCCGAGCACAGCATGACAAATGTTTTCTGTGTGAATCCAAGATAACTCACATCGCCTTTGGCGATGTGGAACATTTTCGGCCCAAGGGCGGGTATCGTCAGAATACTGGCGATAAATTGACGACGCCAGGCTACTACTGGCTGGCTTATGAATGGGACAATCTGTTTTTGGCTTGTCAACTGTGTAATCAACTCTTCAAGAAAAACCTTTTTCCTCTAATTAACCCAGGCGGGCGGGCCAATCCGCGCACGCGCACCATAAAGCGCGAAGAACCTCTTTTCATTGACCCCTCTATTGATGATCCCGCAGAATTGATCTCGTTCAGGAAAGAAGTCCCATATCCGATTGATGATAATCCGAGGGCCAAAACTACAATCGAGGAGTTGGGACTCAAAAGACAAAAGTTGAACGAAAGACGTTTAGAGCATTATGAGAGACTAAAGGTACTTTATGATATAGCTTTCAGAACTCCACCTATAGAGCCCGAAAGCAGCAGGGCTAAAGACTTGCTTGATAGAGCAGTTCAAGATTCTGCCGAATATGCGAGCATGGCACGTGTTGCTATTGGGGTGAAATTCGCTTTGGTTATGTAAAAAAACTAATCCGGATTCTTGACAGTATTCACAAACGAGCATAAAGTTCCGGCGTTCTTAACAAATAGGTTGATTCCTCGCGTAACTTTTCTGCTGGCGAGTGACTGATGCTCGCAAGCCTCACGCAAGTCTTACATGGGAGCAAGTGATGCGGCGTCCTACGGCTGTGGATTGTCTTGCGGTCGGTGGTCAATTCCGGTGTTTCCTTGTCGCAGTGCGGTCGGGTGCAGCGGGGAAGTGCTGTGTTCGGGGGCGGAAGCCCGGCGTTGGTGTGGAGGCGTGGGATTACGTGCGTGAGTTTGCTGCCGAGTGTGTTGATAAGACGCAGTAGGTATGAAAATCGGCTGGCGCAGAGTAAGAAATTGCTGGCGTGGTGCGCTAGAAGGCTCGCGGGCGGTGAAAAAAGGGTTGCGGAGCGTGAAAGAAGGCTTGCTGGCGCATCAATTCATTTGCTGAGTGTGAAAGATGACTCGCTGAGCGTGAAAGTTTACCTGCTGAGGGTAAAAGTTTATCTGCGAGCGTGAAAGTTTAGTTGCGGAGTGTTGAAATATAATGATTTGGTGCGGCCAGGGGGTTTGTGGCCGTGCTTACCTCACTTTAACCTACCGGAAGGGCCTCGCCTTCCTTTTACCTCAAAGAAAGGAAACCTCAATGAATGACTCACAGACTCGTAAATTCGAGATGATGGTACGTGTACGTGATTTCGAGACGACACACGCGGCGTCGTTCGCGGCGTCGAGCCTGGGCGGGCAGAGATTTGCCGCGCTGAGCGGTGTTATTGGCGAGTTGGAGCAGCATGGTACGGCCCAGTCGTCGGGCGGGAGTGCTGCGAAGACGAGTACGAGCGCAAAGCGGGCTGCGCGTGACAGCCTGAAGCGACGCATGGCGGCCATCAGCGAGACGGCGCGGACGATGGAGGCGACTATACCGGGCATCTCCGCTACCTTTCGCATTCCGAATACCAACGGCGATCAGGCGCTGTTGAACGCCGCGCGCGCTTTCGTGGAGGCCGCTACGCCGCTTGAGAATGAGTTCATACAGCGCGAGATGCCGGAAGACTTTCTGGAAGACCTGCGGGACGCCATAGAGACTTTCCAGAGCGCATACAATAGTCAGAACGTGAATAAGGAGAAGCGCGTGACGGCGACCGCCGCGATTGAAGAGGTGATTGAGCGCGGCATGGAGATAGTGCGCGAGCTTGACGCAATCGTGCGCAACAAGTTTCGAGACGACAAACCGAAGTTGGCCGCGTGGGAGAGCGCACGGCACATAGAACGCCAGCCACGCCGCACGACCGCAGCGAGCGAGCCGACGCCGCCCACGCCTGGCTAAAGTCCTGCCTGTGACTCCGGCTTGCTATGAGAATCAAGACCGGCCTGAGCCCTCAAAGCCTGGCCGGTCTTTTCCGCTGACGAGAGCCTTTCACGTCAGCCTCACAAAAAGGATGAAAACTAATGGCGCGATCTATCCTCTGTACTGTGATGGTGGTTCTCGCCTTACTGCTGTTTATCGGTAGCGAGGCGCTCGCTCAAGAGAATGTTTCCCGCCTTGAGATTGGAGGCCAGTTCTCCTTGCTTTCACGTAACAGGCCGACCGCACTATTTGATCCTTTTTCAGATATTCCTTTACAGGAAAACGAACCGGGATTCGGCGGGAGAGTTACATGTAATTTTACGAAAAATATTGCTTTTGAGGCCGAAGGCAACTTCTTTCCGAGACTAAAAGAGGCTGGCATCCTATTTCCAGTCCAAAGTGAGGATTTTGGCGTTCCCGGCGGGAGCATTTATCAAGGCCAGTTTGGCGTCAAGGTCGGCAAACGTTTCAAGCGGGTCGGCATCTTCAGCAAAGTTCGGCCCGGTTTTGTCGGCTACACCAAGGTGCACCAGCTTATAGGCGTAAGGACAGTCACCGTCTTTAATGCGATACGCGAAGAGTTCCGCATTGAAGAGCCTGTATTTCGCAAGGGAGTAGAAATGTACTCTTCGGTAGATGTCGGCGGGGTAGTAGAGTTCTATCCATCGCGCCGGATTGTGACGCGCTTTGATCTGGGCGATACCATCATTCATTATAGCGTCCGTCAGGTGCCGGTAGGATCAGTTTGCAGTTCTATAGTTCCTTGCCGCACGGAGGTAGCACGGCAACCTGCCGAGACAAGACACAATCTGCAATTCAGCGCAGGCGTCAGCATTAGATTTTAAGTAATATATGGCCCGCGCCTAACAACCTTGACATGGGCCGCGCTGTATAAGAAATGCCGAGCGAGCGTGAGGGGTCTCAACGCTACGTTCGCGCCGTACAACTGATTGAACAGTACGCCCCCGACAGCAGCCCTTTCATGGTTGTGCTCAGGCCGCGCAGGTGGAATGCTGCTCGCGCGGTGCGTGTCAGGATTCGGGCGTCCGCCTGTCGCGCCGGATGTTGAGAAGAATTGCGTATGAGAGATATTTACAGCGAAATAGAAACGGCGAGCCGCTATGATTCGGCGCGCGGTCTGCCGCCGCAAACGAAAACCTTATGGCTCGATGCGTTGAAGTCTTCGATTCCGGGGCGGGAGATTGGAAGGATTTTAGACCTGGGTTGCGGGACGGGTCGCTTCACGGGAGCTTTAGGCGAGACATTCGGATGTCCCGTGTTGGGAGTAGAGCCGTCCGCCGCCATGCTCGACGTAGCCCGTTCCAGAAACGAGCCGAACGTGGAGTGGAAGCAAGGCCAGGCTGAAAACCTTCCGCTGGAGAGCCTTGCTGTGAACCTGGTCTTTATCTCCCAGGTGTTTCATCATCTCGCCCGGCCGCGACAGGCGCTCCTTGAGATAAATCGCGTGCTGGCTCCCGGCGGTTACCTAGCTATTCGCAACGGCACGCGGGAGCATAACGGTGAGCTTGCGTGGCTCGGATGTTTCCCGGAGGCCTTCGAGATTGAAGAGGAGGGCACGCCGTCCGCGCAGGAATTGAAGGAGCTGGTGTGCGGTCAATGCTTCGACTTGATTTCGCATCGCGTCATAAACCAGCTCATCGCCTCGTCCTATGATGAGTATTACGAGAAGGTGAGCCGCCGTGGCTTCTCTTCCCTGATAGCCATTAGCGATGAGGCTTTTGAGAGCGGGCTGCGGCGATTGCGACGCTGGGCGAGCTTGCAACCGCGTGATCTGCCGGTGTATGAGCCTTTGGATTTATTTATCTTTCAAAAGAGATCAACTTGAGCGGGAAAAAATCAGCGGACGGATTATTAAGTGGAGGCGAGTTGAACGGCTTCGCGGAAGGCGCAGACAGGCGAGTCTCTTCGCAGGCGAGCCGGATAGCGCTGCTTTTTTAAAGCCTGGGAGGAATAAAGGTATGCACAAAGCGGTTGCGGATGAGTTGATAGAGGTCGTCGAGAGTGCTTCCGAGAAGCTTGGACGGGTGAGTGAAGCCGAAACGTCGGTCGCGCGGCCCACGGGCAAGTGGACGAAGAAACAGATTCTGGGCCACATGATCGACTCGGCCGTGAACAATCATCACCGCTTCGTCAGGGCACAGCAGGCGCAGGAACTCACTTTCCCAAAATACGAGCAGGAACATTGGGTGGGCGTGCAGGGCTACGACGAAAGCCCTTGGACGGAGCTGGTCGAGCTTTGGAGACTGTACAATAGGCATTTGGCGCGAGTGATAAGTCGAATCCCTGACGCGAAGCTAAAGGTGGTTTGCAAAATCGGCCCGTATGAGCCGGTCAGTCTGGGATTCCTGGTCGAAGACTATCTGGTGCACTTGAAGCATCATCTGGGTCAGCTAGGCGCGGCATGACGCCCCGGCGTATGAGATTTCTATACCCTCTCCCGAATGGACTGAACATGGAACAAATCAAAGTCGCACCCGTCAAACCCTTCGTCACCCCGGACGAGCTTGAGAAGATAGATGTCCGTGTGGGCACGATAGAGCTGGTCGAGAACGTCTTGGGTTCGGACAAGCTGGTGAGACTGATTGTCGATTTCGGAGACCACAAGAGAAAAATTCTGGCCGGGATGAAGCGAGAGCGCGAGAATCCCGGAGAGGTAGAGGGCAGGCAGGCGTTGTTCGTCGTCAACCTCGCTCCTAAGAAGATGGCGGGTGAAGTGTCGGAAGGAATGTTGTTCGATATAGGCTACGGCGACGGGATAAGGCCCGCGCTGGCCGTGCCCGAAAGAGAAGTGCCGAACGGCAGTCGATTGGGATGAGAATCAAGAGAGCGCAAGGCCCTCTTGATTGCCTGACGCCAGGGCGCAGTCTAAGCATCGCTTTCATTCTCGCCGCCACAGGCGCAAGGGCTGTGGACACAAGCCTGTCCGCGCTTTTGAAACATCGATGATGAAAATAGTCGTCACGCTCCTGATCGCCCTTATGGCGGCCGCATCGCTCGTCGCGCAGACCATGCCTGTCATCTCTCAATCCAGGCCGCTCGCCTTCACGCACGTCACGGTGATCGACGTGACCGGCGAAAAGCCCAAGCCGGACATGACCGTGTTGATACGGGGCAATCGCATCGAAGCGATGGGCCCAACCGCGACCACTCGTTTGCCCAAAGGCGCTCGCGTGGTGGACGCGACCGGCCGGTTCATGCTCCCTGGGCTGTGGGATATGCATATGCACCTGTCTCTAGTGACGGAGCTTGCCATCCCTTTATTGATCGCCAACGGTGTCACGGGCGTGCGCGATATGGGCGGCGACCTCGACCGAATCGCTCAATGGCGGCGCGAGATTGCGAGCGCGAAGATGCTGGGCCCGCGAATCGTCATGGCCGGCCCCATAGTGGACGGCCCCAGAACAGAGGAGGGGCAGTTTCGTCTGACAGTTACGAGCCCGGCCGATGGCCGACAGGCCGTCGTCTCTTTGAAGCGGCGCGGCGTCGATTTCATAAAGGTGTATCACTTCCTAGCGCGCGAATCTTACTTTGCCGTCGCCGACGAGGCCAAAAAGCAGGGCCTCACCTTCGCCGGGCACATTCCCAACGGAGTCAGCGCCGCAGAAGCCTCGGACGCAGGACAAAGCAGCATCGAGCACGTGGTAATTCTCATACAGGCTTATATAGCCCTCGCGGACAAGCGCGGCCGGACGACAAAGGAGCTGACAGAGGAGGCTCTGGCCGCTTATAACGGCGACGAGGGCAGGCTGATCTTTCAACGCTTCGTCAAAAACGGCACCTGGCATGTCCCCACTATGGTCGTCGCCCGCTCTTTTTTATTGCGCCCTGAGCTGGCGGCCCGGCCTGACCCGCGTCGCAACTACGTTGCGGCCCTTGCGAAACGACACTGGGAGAAAAACAACCCCGTTCCCCGGAACACTTCGGCGGAGGAGATGGCGGAGCGCCGTTTGGCTTTCCAGAAAGTTATTGAGCTGGTCGGCACGATGCGGCGCGCGGGCGTCGCCATGATGACGGGCACAGACCCGCCGACCAGAGATGTGTTTCCGGGCTTTAGTGTGCACGACGAGCTGGCGTTGTTCGTGCAGGCCGGGATGACGCCTCTGGAAGCGCTGCGAACGGCGACTTACAATCCCGCGAAATATCTGGGCCTGTTGGATTCGCTCGGCACAGTCGAGAGAGGTAAGATCGCCGACCTCCTTTTGTTGGAAGCCGACCCGCTCGAAAACATCAGCAACACACAACGCATCTCGGCGGTCGTCGTCAATGGTAAATACCTGCCTAAGAAGAGATTGCAGAAGATGCTCGCCGATGTAGAAGCTGTCGCCGGTAAGCAATGAGACGATCGACGAGCCCACATCAGAACTGAGGCTTTTGACGAGGGGCGACCGGCCTGATCTTCAAAACGTGACAAAGGGTAGGGGTCGCGCCTTAAAGAGATTTGAATGGCAGCCGGTAATAGATACGACACGGTCGTGGTCGGCGCGGGAGTCTTCGGCGCCTGGACTGCTTATTATTTGCAGCGGGCGGGAAGACGAGTGGCGCTGCTGGACGCTTACGGCGCGGCGACGAGCCGCGCCAGCTCGGGCGGAGAGTCGCGTGTCATACGCATGGGCTACGGCGCGGACGAGATATACACGCGCTCGGCCATAAGGTCGCTCGACCTCTGGCGTCGGCTCGCGGCCCGAACGGGAGAAGACCTCTTCCGTCAGACGGGCGTGCTCTGGATGGCGCGTGAGAGGGATGCTTACACGCTCGACACGCTGGCGACGCTCGGGCGCGCGGGCGTCAAGACCGAAAGGCTCGATCGCGCCGAATTAGAGGCACGCTACCCGCAGCTTGAGCGGGGGGCCGTGACGTGGGCCATCTTCGAGCCTGAGAGCGGGGCGCTCATGGCGCGCAGGGCCGTCCGGTCTGTCGTGCGGGAAACGGTGCGCGAAGGCGCGAGCTACCTGATCGATAGGGTCGCGACGCCGACGGCAATCGTAAAGGAGCGAGCGCGGCTTGACCTGATCGTGACCGCGAGCGGCGAGCGTATCTTCGCCGAGAGCTTCGTCTTTGCCTGCGGCCCGTGGCTGCCAAAAGTCTTCCCGGAACTTCTTCGAGACCTGATTCACGTGACGCGGCAGGAGGTCTTTTTCTTCGGCGTAGCGGCCGGCGATACACGCTTCGCTCCGCCACGAATGCCGGTCTGGATTGATTTTCAAGACCTGGTCTACGCCATACCGGACATGGAAGGTCGCGGCTTCAAGATAGCGATTGATCGTCATGGCCCGCCCTGCGACCCGGACAGCATGAATCGCATGGCGAGCGCCGAAGGGCTCAGGGAGGTGCGCGACTACTTAGCCAGGCGCGTGCCCGCATTGAAGGATGCGCCCGTTCTGGAAACGCGCGTGTGCCAGTACGAGAATACCTCGAATGGCGATTTCCTGATCGATCGTTACCCAGGGTTAGATAACGTCTGGCTGGTCGGCGGCGGCTCCGGCCACGGATTCAAACACGGCCCGGCGCTGGGGGAATATGTGACCGCCAGGGTGAACGGCGACGACGGGCCGATAGAGCCTCGGTTCAGTCTCGCCGCCAAGGAAAGAGTGCAGAAGCGCGCCGTCTTCTAATTCCAAGACCGGCTGAAGCAGAGACTGTTTTTCGCTCAAGCCTTATCTTCGGCCGAGGACAGCGCCCAGAACGACGCCAAGAGCGACGCCGATTCCTATCCACACGGGCACATTGTGCAGTGCGACTCCGAGCGCCGCGCCGACGCCAATGCCAAGCGCTATGCCAAGCCCCACGTATTTACCTTTGCCAGAAGCTATCGCTTTACCACACCTTTCTTGAATGATGAGGGAATTACTCTGTTCGCGCCCGCGCGATAATGTAGATCAGCGAGCGACTG
>DASQYE010000165.1:0-4656 GCA_035639355.1 Pyrinomonadaceae bacterium | reverse complement strand
CCAGGGTGGAGAAGCACACCTATTTCGATAACGTTAGCTGCTACAGGTTAGCAAACGAAACGGTCGAGGTCGTCGTCACCATCGGCGTCGGCCCGCGTATCATTCGCTACGGCTTTCTCGGCGAAGACAATATTCTGGGCGAAATACCGGAGGTCGCAATCGAAACGGGGCTCGGAGCGTGGAAGCCCTGGGGAGGCCATCGTCTCTGGACTGCCCCGGAGGCCAACCCGCGCAGCTACGTTCCGGACAATAGTCCCGTCCGTTACGAGATAGAGGACGAGAGGACGATTCGACTGATGCAGCCGGTCGAGCCGCAGACGGGGATTGAGAAGCAGATGCTCGTCTCGCTCGAAGCCGAAGGCGCGGGCGTCGCTATCGAACACAGGCTTACCAATCGAAACCTGTGGGCGATAGAAGTCGCCCCGTGGGCCATCACGACGATGCGCGGCGGGGGCCGCGCGATTCTGCCGCAGGAACCCTACCGCTCCTGGGACGAATACCTGCTCCCTGCGCGTCCGCTCGTCTTGTGGCACTACACGGATTTGAGCGACCCGCGCTGGACGATAGGCAAAAAGTACATTCAGCTCAGGACGGACGAGGCGATAAAAGAGCCGCAGAAGATAGGCATCGCCAACAAGCAGGGCTGGGTCGCTTATCATCTGGGGCGGACGCTCTTCGTCAAGCGCGCCGTCTACGAAGACGGAGCAGCATACCCGGATTACGGCAGCAGCACTGAGACCTACACCGCCGCCTCGAATATAGAGGTCGAGACGCTCGCTCCGCTCCGCCGTCTTGAGCCCGGCGCGGCCGCCGTCCACGTCGAGCGCTGGCAGCTGTTCAAGGACGTGGACATAGGCAAGAGCGAAGCCGCGATCGATGAAGCGATCACGCCGCTCCTCGCACAAACGACATGAGCGGCGAAGGGATTAGAGCGAATTCCATTCATATCCGGCACAAAATCAACCAGCCCCTTACGGGGCTGGCGGCTTTGTGATGATGGCGGGGATATCTCGCTCGCGTACCAGCCTGTTGAAGGCCGCCAGGTCGGCGCTCATCACCTGTTCCAGCCTGCCTAGCTGCGCGTCGATCAACCCGACCTGTTCTTCATAGACGACGTAGGATTGATCGGTCGGGGCGGCATCTGCGCTGGCGACGACGCCCGCCAGCGCCGCCAGTTTGTTGTTGAGCCGTATGGGGAAGTTGAGCGGGTCCTGGCTGCTCTGGTTCTTCGTTTGATATAGCTCTTGCTCGACCGATGATAGTTTCGCATTCAGCGCTTCGGCCGCCGCCACGATGGGCTTGCCGTCCGCTTGATCCCTCACGCGCTTGACCAGGTCGTCCACCTGCCGGCGCACCTCGCGTATGCGCGCGATGGCGTTGTGCGTTTCCGTTAGCTTATCTTTTATCCTGACCAGAAGCTCGAACTGTTTGACGAAGTCTCCCTGTGTGGCGGCGACGCGCGGGTCTTTCCTGACCTCGAAGCTCTCGGTCAAAGTCTTTCCGCCCGCGGTGAGTCTCACTTGATACGTGCCGGGCACGACGAGCGGCCCGCGCGTTTCTCCTGACCACAGAATCATGCCCGGAAACTTCGCGGCATCAGCATGGCGCAAATCCCATACGAAACGGTTCAACCCGGCTTCGGCAGGCGGGCGCTTCTGTTCCTCCGTGGTGTCGGAGGCAGTGACCTCTTCGCCCGAGGGGGCTTGCGGCTGTTCGGGCGGGACTTGCGGCGGCGCGCCAGTCCCTGGCGTCGCCTGTGCTTGCGCGCCGGCTCCGGGCGAGGGTTGCGGCTGCGCCTCCGGCGCTTTGCTCGTAAACTTCTTGATAGACTTGCCGGAGGAATCCAGAAACTCAAGCGTGATCTGTCCCGCAGGCTTGTTCTTCAAGTAGTAGTAGATGACAGCGCCGCTCGGCGGATTCCGTCCGATGGTCGCCGTGGGCGGCAATTCCGGGGCATCCGACGCCTGTAGACGATAGGTCTCTTCGGGCTTGAGCAGATATGCATCGGCGGCTGTCGGGACGGCCGTCCCCATCTGGTGAAGGACGGTCAGGTCGTCCAGAATCCAGAAAGAGCGTCCCTGTGTGGCGGCGACCAGGTCTTTCTCGCGCTTGTGAACGGCCAGATCGGTTATGGGGACTACGGGCAGATTCAGTTGCAGCGATTGCCACGCGTCGCCGTCGTTGAAAGAGACGTAGATGCCCGTCTCCGTGCCAGCGTAGAGCAGCCCCCGCCGGTTCGGGTCTTCGCGTATGACGCGCGTGAAGGCCGTTTCGGGTATCCCGTTCGTGATCTTCTGCCAAGTCTTGCCGTAGTCGTTGGTCTTGTAGAGGTACGGGCGAAAGTCGTCCGACTTGTACATCGTGGCGGCGACATAGGCGGTCGCCGCGTCATTGGGCGAAGCCTCTATGGAGTTGATCTGAATCCATTCCGGTATGCCCTGCGGAGTGACGTTCTCCCAGTTGCGCCCCGCGTCGCGCGTGACGTGCACCAGACCGTCGTCCGAGCCCGTCCAGATGACGCCCTGCTTGACGGGCGATTCCATCACCGTGAAGATCGTGCAGTAATACTCCACGCTCGTGTTGTCCTTCGTAATGGGCCCACCCGACGAGCCCTGCTTAGACCGATCATTGCGCGTCAGGTCGGGGCTGATCGCCTCCCACTTCTGTCCCTGGTTGGTGGACTTGAAGAGCACGTTGCCGGCGGCGTAGAGCGTTTCCGCGTCGTGCGGCGAGAAGACTATGGGGAAGTTCCACTGGAAGCGATAACGCAGGTCTGCCGCCCCGTGCCCCATGGGATTTTCGGGCCACGGGGTAACGTCCCTCAACTGCTCCGAGCGATGATCGTAGCGCGTGACGAGTCCGCCGTAAGAGCCCGCGAAGACGATCTCGGAATCCTTAGGATAGGGCGCGACCCAGCCGGACTCGCCGCCGCCGACATCGTACCAATCGGCGCGATCTATCCCTGCGTCGGTCGTGCGGCTCGCAATCCTGACGGTCGAATTGTCCTGCTGCGCGCCGTAGACGTGGTAGGGAAAATCATTGTCCAGGGCGACACGGTAGAACTGCGCCGTCGCCTGGTCCTGCTCCGTCCAGGTCTTGCCGCCGTTTAAGGAGACGTTTGCGCCGCCGTCGTTGCTCTCGATCATGCGGTTCGGATCGTTGGCCGCGATCCAGAGATCGTGGTTATCGCCGTGCGGCACAGAGATGGCATTGAAAGTCTTGCCGCCGTCGTTGGACTTGTAGAAGCCCGTGTTGAGCACGTAAACGGTCTCGGCGCTGGCCGGGTCGGCGTAGATGCGCGTGTAGTACCAGGCGCGCTGGCGCAGCTTTCTCTCCTCGTTCACTCTGGCCCAGGTCTTGCCAGCGTTGTCCGAGCGGAACACTCCGCCGTCGGCCGCCTCTACGATGGCCCACACTCTGTCAGGATTAGCCGGCGAGACCGCGATGCCGACCTTTCCGATAGTCCCTTTCGGCAAGCCCTCGTTGCGCGTCAGCTCCGTCCAGGTGTCGCCGCCGTCCGTTGACTTGAACAGGCCGCTTCCGGGCCCGCCGCTCTCTAAAGACCAGGGCCGGCGCACGACCTGCCAGAAGCCCGCGTAGAGAATGTTCGCATTCGTGGGATCCAGGACGAGATCGATAGCGCCGCTTTTATCATCGCGGTAAAGGATTTTCTCCCACGACTTGCCGCCGTCCTTCGAGCGAAAGATGCCGCGCTGCGCGTTGGGGCCGAAGGCGTGGCCGAGCGCGGCGACGTAAACGATGTCGGGGTTGCGCGGGTGAACGCGCACGCGACCGATCTGCCGCGTGTCTTCGAGCCCGACGCGCTTCCAGGTCTTGCCCGCGTCCGTAGATTTGTAAACGCCATCGCCGTGCGACACGTTGCCGCGAATGGGAGACTCGCCCATCCCGACGTAGATGACGTTCGGGTCGGCTTCGCAGATGCCTATGCCGCCGACCGAGCCAGTCCCGAACGCCGCGTCCGAGACCGGTTCCCAGTTCGCTCCCGCGTCCGTAGTCTTCCAGACGCCGCCGCCCGTAGCGCCGAAATAATAGACGAACGGCTGCGACGTGACGCCAGCGACAGCCGTCACACGCCCGCCGCGATATGGGCCGATCAAGCGCCATTGCAGGGTCTTGAAGGGGCTTTGATCGGAGCCGCGCTGCTGCGGCTGCTGCTGTCCCTGCGCGCGAAGCGAGTTCCAGGCCGCGCCGCAGACGAGCGCGAGTGCGAGTAATAAAGAGGCGGCCACACGGCGGCGCAAGGGGCTGTTCTCAAGCATCATGAATGACTCTCCCCGGATTTGATTCCAGATTTACGCAGAGCGGCGGCGATCGAAGCCGCTGTTGTCGGCAGAGCGATACTGTTAAGGCTAAACGATTACGAATGTCTATACGGATAATGTTTGAGTCTGTGCTACCTCAGGTTGTCGATCTCTACGGGCTCGACCGTGTCGGCCAACTCGAAGCCGAAGACGCGCGAGTAGAAGTAAAGCTCGCCGTCAAGGGCGCGCTTGATATTCTCTGCGCGGCGAAAGCCGTGCTGCTCGCCCTCGAAGGCGACGTAGGCTACGGGCACGCCCTTGGCGCGCAGCGCTTTGACCATCATCTCGGCTTGGTTGGGCGGCACGACCTTGTCCTCCAATCCCTGAAAGAAGA
>DASQYE010000164.1:0-3526 GCA_035639355.1 Pyrinomonadaceae bacterium | reverse complement strand
GAAAGTCGGCCGGGTAACCGCCCGCAAGGCCTAGCACCATGTTCGCCTGCGTGTAGTTGGACTTGTAAAAATTGCGCACGTCGTCCAGCGTCAGGCTCTGAAGCGCGCCGAGGCTTCCAATGTTGTGGTGCCCGTATGGGTGTCCGGCGTAGATGATGTTGTAAAGCTCTTCTTTGCCAAGCTCCTCGTCGTTGCTTTCACGCAGCGAGACTTTCAGAAAGTTGATGGCATCCGTCTTGAGGCGCGTGAAGTCGTCTTCTCGGAAGCCAGGGTCGAGCAGCATCTGGTTGATAATCCCGTAGTAGCGATCCAGATTGTCTACGTGCGTCGTTCCCGTGAAGACCGTCATCTCCTTGTCTATCTGCCAGTCGAAGGAGGTCGCCATAGGGTAAAACGCCTCCGTGATCTGGTCGTAGGACATGGAGCGCGTGCCGCCCTTGGCGAGCATCGCCGCCGTCAGGGCCGCCACTCCCTCTTTGCCTTTCGGGTCGGAGGCCGAGCCGGTCATAAAGAGTATGCGGAAAGTCACGAGCGGCGAGCGGTTCGGCTGAAGCACGGAGGCCATCTTGGCCGGTTCGCCCCCGCTCTTTCCCGTGAGCGCGAACGCCGAAAGCGAAATCGACAGGATCAAGAGTGAAATGGTCAGTGAACGTAACATTATTCTTTGCCCCCCTTGCTTGCAGTGGTGTCCGTCTTCGTCGAGAGCGTGACGATGGTGCGATTCTTTTCAACGAAATACTTCTGCGCGGCGGCGCGTATATCCTCTGGCGTGATCGTGTCGTAGAGAGCGAACAGGATATTGATCGTCTCGGGCGTGCGGCGCAGCGCGATGTAGGGCGCGAGGTTATTGGCGATCGCCTCGGAGCTATTGAAGGAGAGCGCGAACCCGTAGCGCAGGCGCGAGCGCGTCGCGTCGAGCTTGGCCTGCGAAATCAAATCCTTCTTATATTGCTCGAAGGTCGCCAAGATTTGATCGCGCACGTAATCAACATCCTTCTGATCCTTGATGCGCGAAAAGATGCTGAAAAGCTCGGGGTCCATCTGGTCATCGAAGCTTGGGCCCACGAAATCGACCTTCTGCTCCTTGAGCACCAGCTTCTGATAAAGCTCCGAGTTGTCGCCGAAAGCGATCTGCGCCAGCAAATCCAGAGCGGCCTTGTCCTTCTGCGTGTCGGAGAAAGCGGGGCCGCGAAAACCGACGACGAGGTAAGGGAGCGTCGGCGAAGTCCAGTCAACGTGCGCCGTTCGCGGCGCAGTCTGTTCGGGCTCTTTTGGAATCTGCGGAACGTAGTTGCCGCGCTGCCACGCGCCGAAATACTTTTTGGTCAGGTCGAGCGCCTGCTGGTGCGTCACGTCGCCCGCGATAATGATCGTCGTGTATTCCGGGCGATAGTAGCGCTTATAAAACTCCATGCTGTAGTTGTACTGGTTGGGCATGTCCTCTATGTCTTTGATGAAGCCCATGGTGGTGTGCGAATAGGTATGCGTGCCGAAGGCCGTCTCGCGCAGCTTCTCGTAGAGCTTCGAGCCGGGGTTGGCGCTGTTCTTGTTGTACTCGCCGAGCACGGCGCGCGTCTCCGTCTTGTAAGCAGCCTCCTCGTACTTGAGGTGCTGGAAGCGGTCGCCCTCAAGCTTCATCACCTGGTCGAGGTCTTCTTTCGAGAAGACTTCGTGATAGACGGTGCGGTCGTCCGTCGTGTAAGCGTTCGAGGACGCGCCCGCTCGCTTCAGAATCTCGTCGCGCTGCTCGGGCGTGTAGTTCTCGCTGCCGCGAAACATCAGATGCTCGAAAAGATGCGCGTAGCCGCTCTTGCCCGGCTCGACTTCGTTGCGCGAACCCGTAGAGACGACTATGTAGAGTGCGACGAGGTTCGGATAATCCGTCGGGATGGTGACGAGGCGCAGGCCGTTCGGCAGATCGTCGATAGTGTAAGCGTAGGGAAACAGCTTGCGCTGCGCCTCCTTCTTTTGCGGCGTAGACTGCGGCTGCTGGCTGTTGCTCGCTGCGGTCGCGCGCGCGGTGTCTGAGCCACCCTGCGCCGAAACCATAAGGGGCAAGCACAGCAGGAGCGTACCGAGAATCAATAGTTTCATGTCCTATATACTCCTGAGAATGTTTTAAGCTAGATTTGTTGGGGACGGCCAAAATTATACACGATCAGCGCCCCGAGAGCGATGCGCGGCGAGTGTCATGGGCTACATTCTTCCGCCCCTGGTGGGGCTCTGTTCAAGGCGCTCTAAAATTATTCACTTCAGCTTTGAATCTCTGCGGCCAGTTGCGGCGGAACATCGAGCACTCCTCGCCAGCCGGATTGGTCTTCGCGCATCGCGCCTGTCAATTCATCGCGCAGGCGGCGCAGCTTGTCCGTCAGCGTGCAAGGGTAGCTGTTGATGTCCGGGAAGCGTGCGCGCTGGTCTTCGACGAAGGCTTTCCGCCTTGTGATCGATGGGATGAGTTCGTGACGGCCGTTCTCCCAGAAGGGGACTAGGAGGCGCTGTGTGCGAGCTGCGCCAGGGACTTCAGGCTCCTCCTCTTCGAGCCCGATCAGGTCGGCGACGTAATTGCCAAAGGCGTCTATGCCGCGAAAAACCTGTAGGCGGCCGGGCAGGGTGGACTTCTCGGGCGTGTTTGAAGCCTTGAGCGTCGGTCGGCCCTCGACCATGCATTGCTTGAAGATCACACCGGCGACCGATTCGATCTCGCTTGAGAGCTTAGTGCCGATGCCGAAACCGGCGGCCTCCGGAAATTCCGCGACGATGCGTCGCACCTTCTCCACGTCCAGGTCGCCGGTCAGTACCGGCATCAGTCCACGCAGGCCTTGAGCTTCAAAGAAGCGCAGACACCACGCGCCGAGCTTCGCGAGGTCGCCGGAATCCACGCGGAAACCCTTGAAGGCGCGGCGGCGCTCTGCGGTAGAGGTCGCCGCCATTGCCGCGTGAACCGCGCCCATGTAGACATCTACGGTATCGAGCAGGAGCGTCGTGCCGTTGGGGTTGGCGTCGAGCCAGCGCTCGAACGCGACCTGCTCGAAATGCTTTGGGCGGCCGGTGCGCGGCTCTATCTCCGGCTCGTACATGTATTCAAGGTAAGCTTGCTGCCAGTAGTGGGCTTCCGTCCCTACGGCCGGAATATCCAGGCGGTGCGCGGCCTCCATGTTCGACGTGTCATTAAAGCCGCCGATGAAAGCATAGGTGGCGACCTCGACGGCCCTCTCCACGTCGCCGTCGCGGCGCAATGAGAAGTCGGAGAGCCATCGCTCGCCCGCCGCGATGCGGAAACGCATGGCGAGGCTGGCGGTCGTCATCGGCAGGTCGAAGGCGTGCTCGAACTTTATCTCCTGCGCCTGCGCCAGGGCGAAGCGGCCAGTGATGTCGGCGAAGGGCTCGCCCGCGAAGACGATTGTGCCCGGCGGCACGGCGCGCACCTCGCCCATGAAACGTGTGTCCTCGATGGCCCTGGCGAAGAGCTTCAATCCGCCGCGATCCTGTTCCAGAAAGCGCAGGCGAGGGCGATCGACCTGGCTGT
>DASQYE010000163.1:0-3530 GCA_035639355.1 Pyrinomonadaceae bacterium | reverse complement strand
ATCGACCCTTTCCTTGACGCGATCGACGACCTCGGTGACGCGCCCACCGCCCCAGCGCGGGCGAACGCGATCGAGCAGGGACGAGACCTTCTTCGCCGCCTCGTGCACCATCGGCGTCGAGGTCTTATCGAAACGCTCCTGCGTGACCGTGTGCGTCTCCATGCGCGCGGCCAGCTCGTTGACGATTTTCAGGCCCGTCTCTTTCTCCTTGAAATGTTTGCGCTTGTAGAGGCCGACGAGTCCGACTATGCGGCGCATGTTATTCGGATTACTGTCGCCCGTGGCTGCCTGGTGGACGAGACGGGGCTCCTGCACGCAAGCCTCGGCGGCGACGGCCAGCATTACGGCTGCGACCTGATCGACGGGCGTGATGTCCAGTATCAGCTTCTCGTCCGCAGGAATCTGCGTTTGGCCTTTGAAGGCTATGAAGATCAGCGGAGCGGTCGTCGTAAAGCCCTCGTTCCAGCCGGGGAAGGGATAATGTATGGCCGACTCGACGATGCTGGGGCGGACGATCGTGCGCACCATGTCGGTCTCGGCGGCGACGAGCTGTTCGCCCAGGCTCTTCGTGTAGGTGTAGATGTTGGGCCAACCCCACCAGGCGGCGCGCTCTATCCCCAGGTCGGTTAGGCGCGTCCGCGTCCAGACCTTTCTTTCACGCGCCACGGCCAGGCCCATCGCGTCAGGGTCGTCGGCGTCGCGTCCCTCTTCTATGAGGCGCTTTCGGGCCTGCTCGCGAAAGCGCGCGACCATCATCGCGTCCTTGGCCTCTTCGCGGACGCGCTCGGCCAGTTTTGCGCAATCCCTAATCTCATGCTCGGGCGAGAACTCGACGCCCTCCAACTCGTCGCGGCGCGGGAAATAGCCCAAGACAGGGTCGCTCTCCCAGACCGGCCCCGAGCGGTTGCCCGCGACGAAACAGGTCGAGACGTGTACGAGCGCGGGCCGCCGCATACGCTTGGCAAAGGCGATGACGTTCTGGGTTCCGACGACGTTGGTGCGAAGCGCGCTTTCCAGAGTAGGGTTGAAGGTTACGTTGCCGGCGCTGTTGATGACTACGTCCAGATCGTCGGCAATCCTCTGTGCCTGCTCCTCCGTGTAGCCCAGATCGGCGTCGCCTATGTCGCCGCCGACGATCTCCACCTTATCTTTGACGAAGCCTTCGAGCGCGTCGCCGTAGCGTTCGCGCAAGGGATCGAATGGCGGCGCGGTGATGACGTTATTCCAGAAGCGCGTCTCGGACTCTTCCTGCGAGCGAGCGCGCACGGTGACGTAGACGCGCCCCACATTGGGAAAGCGATAGAGCAGCATCGAGAGCGTGACTTTGCCCAAAAAGCCCGTCGAGCCGATCAGGAAGATTTTTCTTCCCTGATAGATTTCCGTCGGAGATAACTTCATGAGCCCTTAGTTTAGCACCTTGGAGAGCCAGTGCATGATATTTAGCGCCAGTTGCCGATTATCAATGCCGGAAACATTCAGACCCCCGAACTTCGCCTTTTCCGGCCCGGCCAGTTGCGCCGTGAGCATCGCCGCTTCGCCCATCACGACCACGCGGCCCTTGCCCATCTTCAGAGCCAAGCCTTGCGAGCGGCCCGCCGCCGGAACTCTCTTTTCGCCATCGGGCGGAAGCCGGTCAACGGCCGTATCCGCCAGCCTCAGAAATGAGAAGGCGGCGGACGGGCCTTTCAAGGACTGGCCTGTAAAAGTCACAATGCGATTAATGCGTTCGCGCGCATCGCGCCCGCGCGTGATCGGGTGATCGGCCAGCAATTTGTTCTCGCGCGAAAACAGTATGTTCTGTAGCTCCTTATCGTAATTGGCCGGGTCGTCCGTGAAAGCGTTGCTCAGCTCGACGCCGAAGCGTCGCGCCAGATTAGCGTTCGCGCCGCCGACGGGGAAATGGTCGGCGATCAGCAGAAGCGAGCCACCGGCGCGCACCCAATCTCGCACGGCATCACATTCCTCTTCTGTAAATGCCGGATCATTGGCCGCGGGAGTGCTCAGGTCGGCTGAGCCGAGCGCGTTTGAGATAATCAGAATGTTATAGCCCGTGAGCGATTGGCGTGAAAACTTCTCCTTGTTCGGCACGACCGCGTAACCGTCGCCGGTGATGAGATCGGCAAAGGCTTTATAGCGGCCCCCGGCAGTGTGGTAATTGTTGTGCGCCTCGTCAAATAAGACCTTAGGGTGCTTCGTTCTGAAGGCCGGGCGCTCCACGCTTGCCTTGAAAGTCGGGTCTGGAATCTGTTGGCCCGCAGCGGTCGCAAAGACACCTGCAAAGAGCAGCGCCGCGACCGCAAGCGATGACGCAAGCTTTCCGACAGATGAACTATCCCGCAATCCGAACATCATCTCGAAATATCCTCTGCGCACGGGCTCACTCCATATCGGCGATGCCGATCATAGGCTGATGCAGCATCGTGATCTCGGCGGAGCGTCCCATCAGGCTGCGCGCCATCGCAATCGCCTCCGTCAGATTGTCGGCGCGCTCCCAGCCGAGCATCGCCGGAACGTGCGCGTTCTCGGCCCCGGCGGCGATGACGTGGCCGACGTGCTGGCGACCGTTCTCGCCCCAGTACCACATGAAAAACGGGTGCGCGCCGTGATAAGCATTGCCCCGCCGGTACATCTCCACGTAGCTCGGATTATTCGCAAACTCGCGCTCGTACTTCTCTCGCAGCACGAAGGCGTCGCGCGTCTCCGGCAAAAGACGATTGAAAAACTCTATGTAGCTCGGGTGGAAATTGTGGTCGAACTCGTCATAGCAAGGGTGGTGAAGTATGAGCACGCCGCCCTTTTTCAAGAGCGGCTTGTTGCGATAGAAGTTGAAATGGTAGCCGAGCGCCATGACCTGCACCAGCAGCGGGTTCAGCACGGAATAGACGTTGTAGGGCGAGATGTCCGGTATCCCCGTTATCAGAATATCGCACTGGCCGCTGACGGGAATGGCGTACTGTTGAAAACCCTTCTCGATGATCTTACGGTGGACGGGCTCCGTGCGCCCGGCGTGGCAGGCGATCATCTCGTATTGCGCTGGCTTGGAATGAAGCAGCTTGCGGCGCGCGACGCGGGGCAGCTTGCTCATGGTGTAGCGCATGGCCTCGAACTTCATGCGGTCGAAGGCGGTGAAGTCGTCCTCGTTCTTCAAGAGGAAATCCATGTCGCCTTTATACATTCGATTGTTGATCGCCGTCTCGATGTGAAAGACGTTCATCTGCTCGTCTACGAGCTTGCCTAGACGCACGACCTTGTTGTTCAGCTCCGAGCGCGCCGGGTCCATATAGCTGTCGGAATCCCGTATGGTCTGCGGCTCGTGATGGGCGCGCAAGGATTCGTAATCGCAAAGACCGACGGCGACGGATTTGTGCCCGCCATCCATCGGGACTAGATTGATATTGACGTAGATGAGAAGGTCGCTCTCGGCGGCGCGACGATTGATCCTGAGCGGTTCGTGATGGCGCGTCTCGCCGAGTACGATGAGCCCGTCGGCCCATTCCGCATCGTGGTTATAGTAGCGGTCAGGATAGTAG
>DASQYE010000162.1:0-9306 GCA_035639355.1 Pyrinomonadaceae bacterium | reverse complement strand
TTCAGCAGGAGCTAGGCTCGCTCAAAGACCGCGAGCGCCTTCTCGAAGAGAAGTTCCAAGCGGCCATGAAGCGCGCCGAGAAGGATAAGGATAAGCCTTACATCAACCCGCTAGACATCGACTGAGCGCCGAACGAAGCCTTGAAAAATTGAAACAAATTCCCGCCCGCGGCGTAAAACAGCAATCATGCAACAGCGAACGCGGAAACGCGCATCCAAACGCCCTAGAGGAAGCGGATGCCGGAGTCCGGGTCGCTTTGCGGAAGTCCACCGGCGCTTTCGTCCATTCAGGAATCTTTCGGAGCAAATTCACCATGCGTCGTATTTATCCCGTCCTTCTGATTCTGTGTGCCGCAGCCTTTCTGAGCATCCTGCTTTCGCCACCAGCAGCCGACGCGCAAACAACCATGCCGAATCTTCGTTTCAAAGAACGCACGCTCAGCAACGGCTTGAAGGTTTACAGCCTGGAAGACCACACGAGCCCGACCGTCGCCATACAGGTCTGGTATCACGTCGGCTCGAAGGACGACCCCGAGGGCCGCAGCGGCTTCGCCCATCTCTTCGAGCACATCATGTTCAAGAGCACGAAGAACATGAAGGCGGAGATGATTGATCGCCTGACGGAGGACGTGGGCGGTTTCAACAACGCCTTCACGGCCGACGACGTGACGGTCTATCACGAGGTCGTGCCGTCCAATTATCTGGAGACGCTGATCTGGGCCGAAGCGGATCGCCTCTCGGGACTCAACGTGGACGAGCCCAATTTCAAATCCGAGCGCGCCGTCGTCCAGGAGGAGTTTCGCCAGAACTACGTCGCGCCGCCCTACGGCAAGCTGAACCTGCTCGTAGAACAAAAATCCTGGACGACGCATCCATACAAGCGCCCCGGCATAGGCAACATAGCCGAGCTGGACGCGGCCACCCTTGAAAACGTGCGCGCTTTTCACGCCACCTATTACCGGCCTGACAATGCGACGCTCGTCGTCGCAGGCGATTTCGACCAGAAGCAGCTGGACGCCTGGGTCGATAAATATTTCGGTCGCATCCCGAAGCCCAATACGCCGCTGCCGCGCGTGACTACGAAAGAGCCGCCGCGCACGGCCGAAAGGCGGTTTACGGAATACGGCACGAACGTTCCCCTGCCGGCCATCGCCGTGACGTACCTCGTCCCGCCTGCGGCGAGCGAAGACGCCATAGTGCTCCAGGTCGCCGACGCTATTTTGTCCGGCGGCACGTCGTCCAGGCTCTACCAGTCGCTCGTCTACAGGCAACAACTGGCGCAGGACGCCACCTCCTATACTGACCTGCGCGAGGACGCGAGCCTCTTCGGTTTGCGGGTAACGCTGGCGAGCGATAAGAAGACGGAAGACGCCGAACGCTCGCTGCTGGCCGAGATCAAGCGCTTGCAGGACGAGCAGGTCTCGAAGGCGGAGCTTGAGAAGGCCAGGAATCTACTGGTCACGAGCAAGCTGCGCGAGCGCGAGAAGAACGAGGATAAGGCCCAGGCGATCGGCAACGCGGCCGTGCTTCTGGGAGACCCGAACCGCGCCAACACAGACATAGAGCGTCTTCAATCCGTCACGGCTGCCGACGTGCAGCGCGTCATGAAAAAATATTTCACAGAATCGAATCGCGTCGTCATCACGTACTTGCCGGAACAGCCTAAGCCGTCCGGCGAGGCTTCCAATAACGGCGCGCAACCGCGCACGCAGTCTCAAGCGGGGACGCTTTTCTAGTGCGACGCATGAAAGGAGACTTTACCCCAGAT
Organism: Pyrinomonadaceae bacterium; assembly: GCA_035639355.1. Lineage (GTDB taxonomy): Bacteria > Acidobacteriota > Blastocatellia > Pyrinomonadales > Pyrinomonadaceae > DASQYE01. The sequence continues at coordinate 7,539 of DASQYE010000162.1, read as the reverse complement.
GAAAGCCGTAACTTTCCGCCGCACCATGATTGTCTACGCCGCGCTCGTCGCATTGATAACGATTATGCCCCTTAGAACATCGGCGCAGCAGGAGACGCCGCCTCCGCCGTCAGCGCCGCGCTCCGTCAGCCTGCCCCACCCGGTCGAGAAGACTTTACGAAACGGCCTGCGTGTGATCGTCATCGAGCGGGGCGAAGTGCCGCTCGCTGCCGCGCAGCTTCTGGTCAAGACCGGAGGCGAGGCCGACCCGGCCGCTTTGTCCGGCCTGGCCAACCTGACGGCCGCGCTGTTGACGGAAGGGACGGCCACGCGCACCGCGCCCCAGATCGCCGAAGCCATAGAGGCGCTCGGCGGCTCGATCGAGTCGGGCGGGCTCTGGGACGCTTCCGTCGCGCGCGTCGGCGTCATGTCGTCAAAGCTAGACCCGGCGATGGCGATCATGGCCGACATCGTGCGCAATCCGGCTTTCAAAGAGGAAGAGATAGAGCGCCAGCGCCAACAGCTTCTTGACCAGCTCGCCGTCGATATGAGCAATCCGGGCAGGGTCGCCGGCTTCGTAGCCTCGCGCGTCGTCTTCGGCGCATCGCCCTACGGTCACTTGCTCTCCGGCACGCCCGAAAGCATCGCGCGCATCCGTCGCGACGATATAGTCAAGTTTCACGCTACCTACTACCGGCCAGACAACGCCATACTGGTCATCGGCGGCAAGATCAAGCCCGACGATGCGTTCAAGATGGCCGAGCGAGTGTTCGGAGACTGGCAAAAGCCCGTCGCCGGGCTGCCCGCGCCTGCGGTCGCCGCGAAGGAAACGACGACGAGCACAGCGCCGCGCGTCCTCGTCGTGGACAAGCCGGACGCGGGGCAGGCGGCGGTCGTCCTCGTTCGCACGGGACTCAAGCGGACAGACCCGGATTACTTTCGCGGCATCGTCACCAACTCGGTGCTGACGGGATACTCCGGGCGGCTCAACCAGGAGATTCGCATCAAGCGCGGTCTGAGCTACGGCGCGCGCAGCTCCTTAGACGTGCGTCGCGACGTTGGCCCATTCATAGCCTCTACGCAGACCAAGAATCCGAGCGGAGCACAGGTCGCTTCGCTCCTCGTCAGCGAGCTTAATCGTCTCTCAAGCGAGGCTGTCACGGAGACGGAGCTTGTGCCGCGCAAGGCCGTGCTCATAGGCAACTTCGGGCGCAGCCTTGAAACGGTCGGCGGCCTCGTCACGCAGATCAGCTCGCTCGCGCTCTACGGCCTGGACCTGGACGAGATCAACAGCTATATCAAGAACGTGCAGGCCGTCACGGCGAGCGACATACAGAAGTTCGCGGGCTCGCGTCTGGCCGCCAGGGATGCTTCGATCATCATCGTCGGCAATGCCAGCGATTTTATAGACGAGCTGCGCAAACAGTTTCCCAGCGTCGAAGTGATACGCGAGTCCGAGCTTGATCTGAACGCCGCGAGCCTGAAAAAGAGCGGCGCGGGCGCGATGGTCAAAGAGTAACCGGGCGCTTTTGCCTTCGAGGAAGCGTCGAAATCCAGGTGTCTACGCTATGAAAAATTCCTGGCCCTTCACGGGCGTTAAGCATCTCGCGCCAATCTTTGCGCTCGCGCTTCTCACTTGTGCGGGCGGTGCGGCCCACGCTCAAACAGCCTCACAGGCGGAACCGTCTCAGGCCGAGAGGACGGATACAACTACTCAGGCAGAGTCGGCCGGGGCCGCGCGTAGACTTTCGAGTCGCGATCCGCTTGAGCGACAACGCGCCGCCGAAGAGCTGGCGCGCACGGCCGCCTTTGAGCAGCGTAGACTCGTCGAAGGCTATCGCTTGCAGGAAAGGGATGCGCGCGTGCGCCTGGCGCTGGATTGGGCTCTTTATCGCATGGGCAAGACCGAAACGCTCTTTGCCATCGTGCGCAGCCTGGACAGCACTAGACGCAATCAGGCCGCGCTCTACCTCTCGCAGCTTGAAGGGCCGGAGCCTCTGTACATCTTCCTTGAGCGCGTCAACGACAATACCAAGATTCAGCTATTAGAGGTGCTGGCGAGGCTCGGCGACGCCGGAACAGTAGACCGCATCAACCCTTACGCTTCATCGTTCGACCCGCGCATCGCCAGGGCCGCGCAGTTCGCCCTGCGCGAGATCGACCGCCGTCAAAGAGAGCCTGAGCGCGAGACGCGCCCGCGACAGGTGGGCGGCTCCGAAGAGACGGAAGAAACAGGGACGGAAGCATCGGGGACGGAAGAGACGCCTTGAGCCGGGGTTGAAGCGGAAGCTTCCGAGCGGGGGCGGGCCTCTTCGGCTCGCTCCCGTTTGCATTAGGGTCGATAAAATTCGGAGAAATAAGTAGTGAGGCCGCCAGGCGCGGACGAATCTTCGCCCGACAGGCTATACTATCGGCTCTGGAATCATGCACAGGAACCTACGCTCATTTCTCGATCTACTGGCGCGCGAAAACGACATCGTCACTATCGAGACGGAAGTCGATCCCTATCTTGAGCTGGCGGAGATTCATCGCCGTGTGATCGAGCGGGGCGGCCCGGCGCTGCTTTTCAAGCGCGTGAAGGGAAGCCGTTACCCCGTGGCGACGAATCTTTTCGGCACTGCGCGGCGCATAGAGCGCGCCTTCGGCCCTAAGCCGGAAGCGCTCGTGCGCGAAGCCGTGAAGGTGGCCGAATCTATTTTGCCGCCGCGCCCGGCTGAACTCTGGCGGCATCGTGCGCTCGCGCTCGAAGCCCTCCGCCTCGGCACGCGCAACACACGGCGCGCACCCGTCACTCAAGTCCTGGACAGACCGGCGCGGCTAGACCAACTGCCCGTGCTGACCACCTGGCAGGAGGATGGCGGGCCGTTCTTCACCCTCCCGCTCGTCTATACGGAGCATCCGGCGACCGCCAAGCACAACCTTGGGATGTACCGAATGCAGCGTTACGACGCTCGAACGACGGGGCTGCACTGGCAGATACACAAGGGCGGCGGCTTTCATTATCACGAGGCCGAGGCGTCGAACAAGGCTCTGCCCGTGAGCATGTTCCTGGGCGGGCCGCCCGCGCTGATCCTCTCTGCGATTGCTCCCTTGCCGGAAGACGTGCCGGAGCTTGTGCTCGCATCCGTGCTCGCGGGCGAAAGGGTCGGAATGGCTTTGAACCCGCTGCCCTTCGGTCATCGAAGACTGATCGCGGAAGCAGAGTTCGCGCTGCTGGGCCACGCGCCGCCGCACGAAAGGCGAGCCGAAGGGCCTTTCGGCGATCATTACGGCTACTACTCCCTGAAACATGATTATCCGGTCTTTCACGTCGAAGCCGTCTTTCACAGGCGCGACGCCGTTTACCCTGCGACCGTAGTGGGCAAGCCGCGCCAGGAGGATTTCTTCATCGGCGATTACCTGCAAAGACTTTTGTCGCCGCTCTTCCCACTGGTGATACCGAGCGTGCGCGATCTATGGACTTACGGCGAGACTGGATTCCACAGCCTGTGCGCGGCCGTGGTGCGCGAGCGTTACGGGCGCGAAGCGCTGGTCTCCGGCTTTCGCATCCTGGGCGAGGGCCAGCTCTCGCTCACCAAGTTCTTAATCCTGACCGACACGCCGCAAGACCTGACGGATTTTCGCAAGCTCTTCGAGCACGTGCTGGCGCGCGTCCGCTGGGAGATTGACCTGTTCGTCTTCTCGAACGTCTCAATGGACACGCTCGATTACACCAGCGGGAAGGTGAACCAGGGGAGCAAGGCTATACTGCTGGGCCTGGGCGAGGCCGTGCGCGAATTGCCGCGCGAGTTTCGCGCCGCGCTCCCGCGTGATGTCTCGCGCGCAGAGGTTTTCTGCGGCGGCTGCCTGGTCGTTCAGGGCGTGCCCTACGCGCAAGAGCCGGAGCAGGCCGCGCGTCTTGCGCGCGATGAGGCATTCGCCGCGTGGCCCCTGGTCGTCCTTCACGACGATGCGAGCGTCGCGCATTCCATAGAGAATTTTCTGTGGGCGACCTGGACGCGCTTTGAGCCCGCGGCCGACATCCACGCCGCCGAAACAAGCGTCCATCGACATCATCTGACTTACAGAGCGCCCGTCGTCATTGATGCGCGTATGAAGCCGGGCTACCCTGCGGAGCTGATCGTGCGGCCGGACATCGCCGCGCTGGTCGAGCGACGCTGGCGAGACTATTTCCCGCGCCGCGCAGAGTGGGAAGAGTAGGATGTAAGGATGAAGGATGAAGTGAAAGCAGGTTGAGTAGCTGGTTCGCCGAGAGATTCGGGCTGACACTTTCATCCTTTCACCTTCATCCTTCCTTTGTCTCGCCTCGTTCCCGAACTTTTATGTCTTTATCAAGGCGAAAGAAAATCGTACTCATTACGCTGGCCCTCATCCTAAAGTGCGGCGCGGCGCTTGTGCTGTGGGCGTTCTTCATAGAGCCTGACCGCCTTGTTGTTAGAGAGACGCCCATTGTTATTGCGCAATGGCCGCCCGCCTTCGAGCGTCTGCGGATTGTGCTCATCGCAGACCTGCACGTCGGCTCGCCGCATATCAAGGTTGAAAAGCTGCGGCAGATCGTCGCCAGGATCAACGAGCAACAGCCCGACCTCGTACTCATCGCGGGAGATTTCGTCATTCAGGACGTGATGGGCGGAGAGTTCGTCGAGCCGGAAGCGATCGCTGCGGAGTTGAAGAGCCTGCGCGCCCGCGACGGCGTCCTCGCGGTGCTGGGCAATCACGATTGGTGGTATGACGGCGACCGCATTACTCGCGCTCTCGAAAGCGCCGGTATAAGAGTGCTGGAAAATGACGTGGCGCAGATTCAGCGAGATGGGCAATCCCTTTGGGTCGCAGGGCTGGCCGATCTCTGGACTAGAAAGCCGCTCATCGCGACCACGCTTGCTAAAATCCCCGACCCCAAGGCGACGGTGATCGTCCTGACGCACCATCCTGACATCTTTACACAGATACCGGCGGGCGTCCCCTTGACCCTTGCCGGACACACGCATGGCGGCCAGGTCAACCTGCCCTTCCTGGGACGCCGCGTAGTGCCCTCGGAGTTCGGGGAGCGCTATGCCATCGGCCACGTAGAGGAGAACGGCCATCACCTCTTCGTCACGCCCGGCATCGGAACGAGTATTATCCCCGTCCGCTTTCGCGTGCCGCCCGAAATCTCCGTCATCACAGTGACCTCAATGGCTCCGGCTAAATAAAACCCTGCTCGGATTCGTTGAGAGGTCGCGCCCGTCTTCTTCAAGTTTGACTGAGAACGTCTATGACCCTGCGTATGTCTCTGCTGCCGCGCATACTGAACGATAACCTCGTCGATGTTGCGGGCAGGCATAAGGGTCTTCCTCCTCGCTCCCGTAAGCGGCCGCCGATTATTCGCCGTTTATAAAGGGAGGCGAATGCTAAAGACGGCCCCGCCCTCGGGCGCGTTGGCCGCCGCGAGCGTCCCGCCATGATCTGTAATGACGCGGTGCGCGAGCGCGAGGCCCACTCCATGCCCCTTCGACTTGGTGGTGAAGAAGGGAATGAAGATGCGTTGTAAATCGGCTTCGGCAATGCCGCAGCCGGTATCCCTGATCTCTACATTGGCCCACTGCTTGCCCGCCGCATCCGTATAGACATTGCCGCGAACGGTGACGCGGCGTGTGGCCCGCTCCTCGTCTATGGCTTCGGCCGCGTTGCGTAAGAGGTTGAGCAGCGCCTGCCTGAGCACTGTTGCGTCGGCGCGAACCTGCGGAAAGTCGCCTTCGACGACCAGTGTGATACGACGCTCGTCAAAGAAGGGCTCAAGCTCCGACGCGCAATCCTCAATCACCTCGCTCAAAAGCAGATTCGCGAGTTCCAGCGGTTGCGGCCGCGCGAAGTTGAGAAACGCCGTCACCATCGCCGAGAGGTTTCGCACCTCCTGTAGCAGGGAAGAGGCGGCGGCGCGCCCGCGCTCGTCTATCTCAAGGTTCAGCATGAGCTGCGCGTAGCCGTGCAGCGTCGCCAGCGCATTCTTGAATTCATGGGCCAACCCGGCCGACATCTCGCCCAGACTCTCAAGGTTATTTTTCAGCGCGACCTGCTCGCGCAGCTGCGTCACCTCCGTAATATCGGTCAGCAAACAGAGAGCGCCGCGCTCACCCTGGCCCGGCGCTAGCTCGATCGGCGCGACGGTCGCGCCCAGGCGGCGGGTGCGGCCGTTGGAGCCGGTCGCCGCCACCTCTTCGCGCCGGTACAGGTTGCCCGTCTCAAGACACCGCTCGACCATATCGGCCAGCTCCGGCGCGTTGCGCAAGAGACTGCGCAAAGGTTGGCCCTCGGCCTCGCCGTCGGCTTCGATCAGGGCGCGCGCAGGGGCATTGACGACCGTGGCGCGACCGCGCGCATCGAAGGCGACGAGCCCCGAAGGGACGCTGGCGACGATGCGCTCGCTGAACTTTTCTGCGGAGTCTGCGCGGAGGCTGGCGCGGGCCGTCAACAACTCAAGCTCGCGTCGCTGCGCTTGTAGCTGCGCCACAACGGACTGGAAAGTCTCCAGCACGAACTCGGCCTCGTCGCGCGCCTTTCCCGAACGCGCCGCCACCGGAGCGCGCTCCGCTTCGCCGACGAGCTGGCGGTACGGCCGCAGCAGCCAGCGCAGAAGCAGCACCAGACAAAGCAGGCTAACAATTAGCGTGACGGCGAGAACAGCGAGCAGCATCGGCCCACGCGCAGTCGAAACCGTGGACGCGCGCGCGATCAGCATGACGGCGAACAGATTGGCGAGCAAAAAGAGGCCGACCAGCAGCGCCAGCACCATCTGCACTCGACTTCTATATCGCGGTAGCATAAAAGCAGTGACGAGTGACGAATGGCAAGCCTTGGAACTTGTCTTGAAGACAAGATTTTAAGTCTTTAACTTGTCACCGTATTCCGAATTGCGATGCGTACCAGGCGACGATATGGCCGCCGACCAGGAGAGATATGATCGCTCCCGCGCCGAGGAAGATGCCGAAGGGAAGGAGCATCTGCATATCCCTACGGCCGCGCTTGAGCATCAGCGCTACGCCTGTGAGCGAGCCCGTCAGGACGGCCAGAAAGATCGTCACAGTCGTCAGCCGCCATCCCAGGTAAGCGCCCACCATGAACATCATCTTGACATCGCCGAGGCCCATCGCCTCCACACCGCGCAGCCGCTCCCAGAGCCACCCCATCAGCCACAAAGAGCCGCCACCTGCGAGCGCGCCCACCAGAGCGCCCACGAGCGACTTGGCCCACATGGGCCAATCGGGAGGAGCGCCCGTCATCTGCGCCGCCAGGTCGTCAAAGAACGGCTGGCCCAAAAGGTACGGCAGCGCCAGGCGCGCCAGCAGCGCGAAGAGGATGCCCGGATACGTGATCGCATTGGGCAGAATCATGTGCTCGGCGTCGATGAAGATGAGCGCGACGAGCATGGTCACGAAGAGCAGGTCGAAGGGGAGCGCCAATGTCGCTCCGTCGCGCAGAAAGACCGCCACGTAAAGCAGCGCCGTGAAGGCTTCGACGGCCGGGTAGCGCGCCGAGATCGCCGCGCCGCACGCGCGGCAGCGACCACGCAGCACGAGGTAG
>DASQYE010000161.1:0-2398 GCA_035639355.1 Pyrinomonadaceae bacterium | reverse complement strand
GGCGCGAGCATAGGGTTGCAGATCGGCGCTTCCTCTACGGACTTCGTGCTGCTGTTTATGAACCAGGAGGCGATCAAAGGGCTTCTGGAAGATAAGTTCGAGATCGGCGGCGAGGGAAGCGTGGCCGCCGGGCCGGTCGGGCGCTCGGCCTCGGCTTCGACCAACGCGACGCTCGACGCCGGGATTCTCTCTTACTCGCGCAGCAAGGGGTTGTTCGCCGGGCTTGAGCTGAAGGGGACGGTAATCAACCCGGACAACGACGACAACGAAGCCGTTTATGGAATGAAAGCGAGCGACATACTGACGGGCGCGCGCAAGATCGACATGAAGCGTATGCCGCCGGGCGTGCGAATTCTTCCACAAACGCTGGCCCGCTATTCTGTCCGCTCTGGCCGCCGCTAGGCAGATTTTTGTGAGACGGGCGGCAAAAGGTTTTTTTTAGCGAAACGAGTGTTCAAACAAATTGAGGAGGAGAAGAAGTATGAAGCATCGTTTGCAACAGCGCGCCGTATACGCGCTCGGTGTGGTGGCATTACTGTGTCTGGCGGCGGTGGTCGCGCCCGCACAGGATAATAAGAAGAGGTTGAAAGATGCCGCGCGCCATTCCAGTGCGGCGTCTAAAGTTTTCAAACAGATCATGGGCGCGCCGGATCAGGGGATTCCGAGAGAATTGCTGGACAAGGCGGAAGCGATAGTGGTCTTTCCGGGCGTCAAAAAAGCTGCTTTCATCATCGGCGGCAGCGGCGGGCAGGGCGTCGTCAGTCGTCGCGCGCCCGGAGGCTGGAGCGAGCCTGCGTTCCTCAATCTCGGCGGCGGCAGCATAGGGGCGCAGATCGGCGCTTCTTCCACAGACTATGTGTTGTTGATTATGAACCAGGAAGGCTTGAAGGGTCTCTTGGAAGACAAGTTCGAGATGGGCGGCGAAGCGAGCGTGGCCGCCGGGCCTGTCGGGCGTACTGCTGCGGCCACCACTAACGCGACGCTCGACGCGGGCATCCTTTCATACTCGCGCAGCAAGGGCGCGTTCGCAGGGGTCTCGCTCAAAGGCGCTGTGATCGGCCACGACAACGATTTGAACCAGGCGATCTACGGAAAGAACGCGCACGAGTTGTTGTCGGGCACTGCGATGACGCTGAATCAAATGCCTCCGGCTGTGCAAATCTTTCCGCGCACGCTCAGCATGTATTCAAAACGCTAAGGCCCTAGCCGGCGGGCGCAAAAAGTAAGGTCTGCCGGGCGGCACAGCAGGATGAGCATCAGGGGGCGCGCCTTTGCGAAAGCTTGACGCTTTGGCGAGCGCGCCTTTATGATGCCGACTCGGAACTTGTATCAGCGCTACGGTTCGGCTGCTGCGGTAGTCTCACCTCTAGTCGAAGAACCGGAGAAGTATCATGTTGCCACGCACGCAACGCCAGAAAGAGATTCTGGACTACATCACGCGCTTTATAGCGCGTCACGGCTACGAGCCGTCGTACGCGCAGATCGCGCGCCACTTCGGCGTCTCCTCCAAGGCGACAATCGCTAAGCACATCGCGGCGCTGGAACGTCGCGGGCTGCTTTCCAGGCGGCGCGAGGACGGCGCTTTCAACCTCGCCGTCACGGTCGAGGACTCGCCTACGGACGCGACCTGTGAAGTGCCGCTGCTGGGCCGCATCGCCGCCGGCGCGCCCATAGATGCCGTGGAGGACGCGCAGCCGATCAGCGTGCCGCGTTTCCTGCTGGGGCGTGTGCGGCCCGAGCGCGTCTACGCGCTCAGGGTCAAGGGCGATTCGATGATCGACGAGCACATCTGCGACGGCGACATCGCGCTCATAGAGAATCGAACGGAGGCGCGAGACGGCGAGATCGTCGTCGCCCTGGTCGAAGGCACACGCGCCACGCTCAAGCGTCTCTATCGCTTCGGCCACGAGGTCGAGCTACGGCCTGCCAATTCACAGCTCGCCCCGATGCGCCTACGCGCCTCGCAGGTGACAGTGCAGGGAATCTTTCGCGGACTGCTGCGCCCGAGCGTGTAGATTCTACGAAGGCTCCGGGAAGAATAGGCCGGGCGCTCGCACTCCGATCACCTGAAACCGCTGTCCAGGCTCGCCCCTACGATTTGCAAGTGCGTGACGTGCGGCGGCCCTTCATATCCCCTCCAAACGTAGACTAGGACGACGGCGATCCTGGGCTCGAACGGACTCTTAAAATATCCCAGCACTTTCATGTCAAGCGGAAGCGCCTCGTCCGTCCCGTAGGTCTGCTCGAAGACGGTCTTGCGTCCCTTGCGCTGCGAGGCGAGCTGAAGCACGGCCCCGTTGATAATGCCGTAGTCCTGATTCCCGCGCGTCTCTGTCGTCTTGAGGTCTGCGTCCAGCCGATCGCCCATGTAGCTTGCGGGGAAGAGCAGCAGCGCAAA
>DASQYE010000160.1:0-3585 GCA_035639355.1 Pyrinomonadaceae bacterium | reverse complement strand
GTTCCCTGCGAATATCACTTATACCAACGTCAACAAGACGACCGATGTCTCTTCGGATGCGACCGTCAAGGGCACGACCGCGCCGGCCGCCATCGCTGCGACCGACTGCTCTGCCGTGGATGCTGGGCCGGTCGGGGGCGCAAACGGCGGGGGCGGGCCTTCGTGCCCGTCGTTCAACGTCAATCCCGGTAAAATAAGCATCAAAAGGATGGGCGGCAGCACTAGTTCTTTCACCGTCACGGTCACCAGCGCAATGACTATCACGGCCGCCGGCACTTCCAATCTCACTATCACCCCCAGCTCTAAGGCGATGACGAGCGCCGCCTCAGCCACCTTCACCTTCAAATCGATTAACAAAGCGACCGGCGACTTTCCGGTGACGTTCAGCTCAGCGTGCGGCACGGCATCGGTCGTCGTCAGAGTCATGAAATAAGTATGGAGAAGGCCGCAATGAAATCAGCTAACGCAAGGCCGGGCAGAGTGAAGACCGGAGAGCAGACGAGATTGAAGAGCGAGCGCGGTTTTACCATGATCGAGACTGTAGTCTCACTGGTCGTGATGATGATTGTCGGGCTCGGCGCTGCCTCTCTCTTCATGTATGCCGTGCGGAACAACTCTGGCGCGGCTGACCGTGCCGTCGCCATCGCCATCGCGCAACAACGTATGGAGCGCCTGCGCAGCGTCGCTTACACGGACGCCAGCCTCAACGTCGGCACGACAAGCGAGACCGTCACGAACGCCGGACGCAAATACGAGGCGCAGACTGTCATCTGCGCCAGCGCCGTTTGCAGCGGTAGCGACAAGATCAAGAAGATTATTGTTCGAGTGACGCCGAGCAGCGCGGGCGAAGTGTGGGCGAGCAACGCCGTTTTCGTCACGGCGCGGCGCGCTTCGCCCGTCCCAGGGGGTTTCCTCCAATGAGACAGCAACAACTATCCGGCGCATCGGTGAAAGGCGAAATGGTTATTAATTCAGGACGTTCAGATTTACGGGCAGAAGCGGGCTTCTCGCTCCTCGAGCTGGTGCTCGCCATGGCGGTCACGCTGGTCGTCATGGGGATGGCGAGCGCGCTTCTGGCGGGCTCCTTCAATATACGCTCGCGCGAGAACCAGAAGTCCGAGGCCATCGCCGATGTCCAGCGTGCGCTCAATGTTATGACGCGCGAGATAGCAAACTCCGGCTTCGGTTTGACCAACAACGGGATCGTCGCGGCGGATTCCGGCCTCAGCCAGATCCGCTTTCGCGCCAACCTCAACGCCTATCGCGGGCAGACCACGAGCGATTCCGTCACCGACCGCGACGAAGATGTCCAGTACAGGCTGGTGAGCGACGCCTCGACTATCTACATCATGCGTCTCGATGTCAATACGAACAACACGACGACGGTGCTCGCCAACCGAATAGATACCTTCCGCATACGCTACTACGCCTCGAAGATCGATTACACGGTGGGCGATTGCGACATCATCGCACCGGCGGGCGTCGCAGAGGTCGCACAAAAGAGCAGCGCCGGATATATCGTCATCACTGTCTGCGTGACATTGCCCGCGCGCGGCAGGCCGAGCAGCCCCGGCTATCAACCCGAGTCGAAGATGCAGCTCGTCTCGGACATCAACCTGCGCAATGCGAACTTGATGCAATATTAGTAAAGACTCTTCTCCGGGATGAATATGATGATGTTACCTTTAATGCGGACGATCCTGAACGCGATACATCGCAAGCAGGAGGGGCGACCAAGGGATGAACGCGGAATGGCGCTCGTCTCGACGCTGCTGCTCTCGACCATGCTTTTGACTGCGGGAGCCGCGCTGATTATCACGACCTCTATGTCGGTCACTAATGCCTATGACTCGACCGCCGAGACGCAGGCTTACTATGCAGCCGAGGCCGGCTTGCAGACTACGCTCAACGTGCTGCGGGGGAATGTCGGGCCGAACATCACTTACCGTGCGGCCATCACACCCGCCGACTCGAATGCGGCGGGCGACGCGGCCACCACTGCCGCCGTACCCTACGCGCGCCTCTCAAAGTGGCTTCCCTACGACCCGACCTTTACGGATCGTGTTAATCTGAGCGCGCCGGACGCTTATTCGCCCCTGAGCGGGACTGCCTTCAACGCGATCTTGACAGACCCGGACAACTCGACGCTGGTGAGCTTTACGACGAGCCTCACTTTTGACAACAACACGGCGACGAAAACCATCGTTAACGGCAACGGCAATAACGCCCCCAAAACGATCATCACCTTCGCGGGTTCAAGCGTCGTATCCTTGAATACCTACCCGACGGGCGCGTCCAACATAGGGACATTTTCCGTTCAGTCCTCGAACGGCGGCGCACCCATTACGACGGCTATCCCCTTCAAGCTGGTCATTACTCAGACAGCGCCGTGGTCAGGGAAGGTAACCATCGAGGGCTCGATCCCGGTCACGGCCACCGCCAGCCCGCTCACGATCGACCTCAAGTCGTCAGCTTATAATGTTGAAGGCGTCCTTTACACTCTGGCTGCAAGTTCCCAACAACTCACGCTGCCGAACAATGGCACCGTCACGAGGACGATCACTGCGACGCTGACGGCTCCACAGCCGCGACGCATACTCGTCAGGGTCAACGGCTTCGGGCCGCGAGGCGCGAAAAAACAGATGGAGATGATGGTCGGTAGATTTATCTTCGACTACTGGCCGCGCGGACTGATCGCCATCCGCAGCGCCGACCCGCTCGTCGATGGTACAGAGCCGGCGATGACTTTCGATGCCGGCAGCAGCGCTTCATATACATATAGCGGCAACGAGCCGGCGGGCGCGACCAGCACCAATACGGCCATTGCAGCCTTTGCCGTCACCAGCATGACGGATTTCAACAAGATCAACGCTCTGCCTTCGGCACAGGTGACGGGCAATCCCAGGGCCCTGAAAGTAGATAAAACAGACCTCGTCTCCTGGCTTCGAGACCCGGACGAAGCGCGCCGCACGCTCAACAAGCTACAGGCCGACGCACAGGCACAGAAACGCTACTTTACCAACGCTTCGCCGCCGCCCGATTACGGCACGACGGCGGCCCCGGCTTTCACTTTTATGGACGGCGATGCGACGCTTCCCAACGGCGGCGGCGCGGGCCTGCTCGTTTGTACCGGCACGGTCACGATCGACGGCAATACGCCTTTTAACGGCCTGATTATTGCTCTGGGTGCCGGGCGTATCGTGCGCAATGGCGGCGGCAACGGCAATAGCCTGGGCGCTTTCGCCCTCGCCAGCCTGGATCGCAACAACTGGGGGGGCCCGTTCCTCCCACCGACCTTTAACGGTAACGGCGGCGGAACCTCAAATGTGCAGTATGACCCGGACTGGATCAGAAAGGCACTCCTATTGGGCAGCCGCTACACGATTGGAGTCAGCGAGTTCTAGCCCTCGAAATGGCCGAAGAGCTTTTACATAGTATTCACGCTTATCACGGCAGCAGTGATCCGAGATATATAACCGCAACCGACGACAACGCTTCACAGTGGGGGACGAGGATGAAAGGCCAGGTCAGACAAAGCTCGAAAGGGACGCGCCGCGCGGCGAGCGAGCGCGGCGTCTCCATTCT
>DASQYE010000159.1:0-4707 GCA_035639355.1 Pyrinomonadaceae bacterium | reverse complement strand
CTCCTTCTTTCGCGCGGCCAACTCGGGCGTCTCGCGCGGGTCGAAGCTCACCGTCAAGACATCGTAATCCTCGCCGATCTTCAGAGGCATGACCTTCATCGTGGCCGTCAGGCCGTTCAAGACCTGGTTGCAAAGCATAGGGCATTCGTAAAAGACGAGCGACAGGATGACGGGCTTGCGACCGCCGAAGTACTCCTGGAGCCTGCGGCTTCGCCCCGTCTCGTCGCGGAAGGTAGCGTCGAGCGGCACAGTTGCGTCCAGCTTCTGGTCTATGCGGACGTTCAAGAGGGCCGGGGGCAGGCCCGTCTGTTGCGCCGCGCCCGCGTCACGCATGGGCCCATAACTCGGCACGGGCACGCGCGACTGTGCCCCGACGGGAAGAGCGTGTACCAGGCCGAGAAAGGATACGAGTATGAGCGCGGGGACGAAACGCGCGACGAACCGCGTCCGCCTCGCTATCAAGACGCGCGACGCACTCACTGTGCGCGACACGCTCACGCTGCGCGGCGCGCGCGCCCCGTTATGATTGCTTACTGTCGCTTGTTTACCGCCAGACGCTTTCATTGATCTCTCTTTTCCATCTTCCGCCCGGAGCTTTGATATGAAGGCACATCTACGCCGCCGTTGATGCTCGGCCCCGTTTGAGCATCGACGGCCGGCCTCGTCGGCAGCCCCTTCTCGATGAGTTGTCGCTTGGCCTCCTCTATCGGAATGGCGACGACGTTGCCGCTCTCGTCCCTCTGCCCCTTCAAAAGCACCTCGTCCCATTGCCTGCGCACTATCTCTATCTCGGCGGTCGGTTCTTTCAGCGCGAGGTTCACTTCCCGGCCGTTTCCCTCATCGACCCTCCAGCCGGGAGCGACTTGAAGGCGCGGCTCAGGCGGCAGCCTCTCTTTTTCCGTCAGCGCCATAGGGGCCGGCGGGGGCGTAGCCTTCTCCTGTCGCTGCTCGAAGAACTTAAGCATGTACCACATCAACACGTGGACGACCGCCGCGAAAATGATTAGCCCGACGACGAACTGCAAGATGGCGCGGACGTTGACATCGCTCACTTCATGTGTGACATCCGGGTTCTGTATGTGCGAGACATCCGGCGTTTCGTGTATGTCATCGCGCCGACCACGCTTTGCCATAATCAATTGCCCCTTTAAAAAATGCAGAACGATGGACGAAAAGAAAAATCGCTTTCCGTCTTTACTTCATCCCTCACGCTGCCGCCCTTATCCCTTCCCTCAGTGTCCTTTGTGATGCCGCGCTTCGATGACTTCCGGCAGCTGCGGGTCGTTGAAGGGAACGAGCGGCCGCTGCTTCAACTGCCAGAGGAAGAAAGCGAACCACAGTCCGCCGACGCCCAGGGGAGCGACCACGTCCATCCAGCTTATCTGAAAATGTCCTTCGCTGAACTTGGGCGCGATCAGCCAGAACAGATCGACGAGCCGCATCAGCAGCACCACTCCCGCGACCATCGCCAGGCGTGGCGCGTTGCGCTTCAGGTCGCGCGAGAGCAGCAACAGGAACGGCAGCGCGAAATGAAAGATAACGAGCGCCACCGGCAGCACGCCCCAGCCGCCGCGCATACGGTACAGATACCACTTCGTCTCTTCAGGAATATTGCCGCTCCAGATAATCAAAAACTGCGAGAATGAGAAGTAGGCCCAGACCATCACGAAGGCCAGTAGCAGCTTGCCGAGGTCGTGAAAGTGCGAGGGCGCGACTACGTTCGACATGGGCTCGCGCTGCGCGAGATGCGCCATCACGGCGATGACGAAGGCGAAGGAACTCAAGACCCACGCCGCTACGAACAGTAGTCCGAAGATGGTCGAGAACCATTCCGGGTCGAGCGACATCACCCAGTCGATCGAGGCGAAAGTTACCGTCAGTACGAAGAGCACGAGCCCCGGCCCGCTCAAATTTTGCAGCTTCCTGGCGAAGCGTCGCTCGGCCGTGCGATCCTGCTCGCGCGACCAGAGGTTTAGCAGGTAGGCCAGAACGCCCCAGATCACAAAGTACGCAACACTGCGCAGGATAAATCCCGCCACGTTCAGATATTTGCTCTTGTGCAGGATTATCTCGTATAGATGCCGCTCTTCGACGGTACGTCCGTGCGAGAGCCGCTCAAGATGCGTCCACTCGTACAGGTAGCCCATTCCGAAAATGATCGGGACAAACAGCAGGGCCATCAGCGGCAGCGTGCGCGTGGCCGCCTCCAGCACGCGGCGTATGACCAGCCCCCAGCCGCCGCCCGAAAGGTGTTGCAGCATCAGTATGGCCAGGCAGCCCAGCGCGATGCCCGTCCAGAAGACGTAAGCCAAAAGATAGGAGCGGAAGAACAGCTCACGCGGGCCCAGGAAAAATCCGACCGTGAGCGCCAGCGTGAAGACGATACCAACCACGAGCGAGATTCTCGCGTAGCGGTCGGCGTCCCGTGGTGCTGTGTAAGCAGCGTTCATCTCTATCTTTGCCCTCCGCCTTCCGCCAGCGGTTGCACCAGGGCGCGCTTGTCCGGCTCCGTCCCCGGACGGCTCAGCTGCAACGCGCGTATGTAGGCGACGATGGCCCACCTGTCCTGCACCGGAATCTGCTGCGAATACCTGGGCATGGAACCCCAGCCGTTCGTTATCACGTCGTAGAAATGGCCCACCGGAGCATTACGCAAATCTTCAGTGTAGTAAGAGGGCGGCTGCTTGTAGCCGCGCCTGACGACCAGGCCGTCGCCCGCTCCCGTATCGCCGTGGCACATCGAGCAGAAGATCTGGTATCGCTCCTGCCCGCGAGTCAATACTTCGGCCGTGACGGGGAACGGGAACGTGTCAACGTCATCGGGAAACATAGCGCCGCCCGCCCCTGCATTCCCGCCGGCAGACGGCGCGCCCGCGCTGCCCGTGGCGGACGTGCCCGGCTGTGTGCCCGCGCTTGCAGACCCGCCCGCGCCCGCGCTGCTTCCACTTGCGCCTCTACCCGCCTGGTTCTGTGCGCCGCTGCCACCGCCGGTTGCTCCGCCGCCGCTGCTGGTGCCGGCTACGCTCTTCTTGCCGGTATATAACTGTGCGTCCTCGCGCAGGTAGCCGCGCGGAACCGTCCCCTCTACGAGCGGGCGCGACGACAATCCGTCCTTGAAAAACTTGGTCGCCTCGTAGGCTTCGTAGCGCGGCTGATCCTGCATGTCCTGGCGACAGCCCGTCGAGAAAAGCAGGCAGCAGGCCGCGAGCAGTAAGCAGTACGAAGCCCTGCGCCCGCACAAGGCCCTGCGCCCTCGTCCGCCTTCCGCGAGGGCTCGCGTGCCCTTCCTCTCATGTTCCCTATGACTCGACATCTGTGACCTCTCGCGGCTCCAGGCTCGCCATGAATCTGGCCGTCTCTTCTCGATCAAACTTAGGGTCGGAGGCTTCTATCACCAGAAAGAAACGGTCGCGCGTGGCGAGCGCGAATCGCTCCACGTTGAAGACGGGGTGATAGGGCTGCGGCAGTTTGTTCAGAGCCAGCATGCCGAAGACGGCGGCGAAGGCGGCGCACAACACGGTCGTCTCGAAGGTGATCGGGATGAAGGACGGCCAGCTGTGATAGGGACGGCCTCCGACGTTGATCGGGTAATCGACGACCTCCATGTAATACTGCATCAGGTAGCCGCCGACGCAGCCTATGATGCCGCCTATGAGCACGATTAGCGGCAGCCGCGTGTGAAAGTGAAGCGCCTCGGACAGCTCCTCTATGGGGTAGGGCGAGTAGGCGTTGATACGACGATAACCGGCGTCCCAGGCTTCGCGCGTCGCGTTGACTATATCGGTCGGATTGTCGAACTCGGCCATCAGGCCGTAGAGCCGTGGATGTGCTTCCATAACCAACCTCAGATATTAGAGTTCGGATGCCGGATGCTGGTTAAAAGCCAATGGCTGACATCCAGCATCTGGCATCTGACCTCTGCTTTTACGTCGCTTCCTCTTCGACCTCCGCTTCCGGCAGGATCGTTCGCATCTCGAAGATGGAGATCACAGGCAGGAAGCGTATGAACAGAAACATCAGGCTGAAGAAGAGCCCGATGGTCCCGAAGAACATAGAGAAATCCCAGACGGTAGGCGAGTACATGCCCCACGACGAGGGAAGAAAGTCGCGGTGCAAGCTCGTCACAATGATGACAAAGCGTTCGAGCCACATCCCTATGCTGACGATGATAGAGATCGCAAAGACGATGGGCAGGCTTCTACGAAAGCGCTTGAACCAGAGAAACTGCGGCGCGACCCCGTTGCAGAAAATCAGCATCCAGTAGTAATGGCCGTACGGGCCCGTGATGCGGTTGAAGATCATGTACTCTTCGTAAGCGTTGGCGCTGTACCAGCCGAAGAACAGCTCCATCATGTAGCCGTAGAAGACCAGCAATCCTGTGGCCAGCATCACCTTCGCCATGTTGTCTATGTGGCGCATGGTGATGAAATCTTCCAGCCCGTAAACCTTGCGCAGCGGGATCGTCAACAGCAGCACCATGGCGAAACCGGCGTAGATGGCTCCGGCGACGAAGTAGGGCGGAAAGATCGTCGCGTGCCAGCCCGGCAGCTGCGCCACGGCGAAGTCGAAGCTAACGATGGTATGCACGGAGAGCACGAGCGGCGTTGCGAGCCCTGCAAGGAGCAAGTACGTCGTCTCGTAGCGATGCCAGTGGCGTGCGCTCCCGCGCCAGCCCATCGCCAGCAGCCCGTAGACGATCTGGAAGGG
>DASQYE010000158.1:0-10175 GCA_035639355.1 Pyrinomonadaceae bacterium | reverse complement strand
CAGGCCGCAGGTGGACGGAATCGGACTCAAGAGGAAGCACTGAGGGGCCACCACACGCGGGCCTGCCTCTTCGTAACCGAAGCCGCGCAGCGTGGTCGAGCCGCCCGAGAAGAAACGTTCGCTGATCGGGAGCGTGCGGTCAACGTCGTCGATCACGCCGTTATCGTTGCGGTCGCGCGGGTTGAACAGGTTGGCGAGCCCGAGCGTGATATTGCCCGCCAGCACGGTGCTGCGGCGCAGTCGCTCCCCCAGCTTGTAGTAGCGGCGATAATTCAACTGGAACTTGTTGAAGGAAAGGTTGCCCCCGAGCTGGCGAAGCGCGAGCGCGTAATCGAGCGTCAGGAATTCGCCGCGCGTCGCATCGAACTGGCTGTCGCGCGTATCGCGCACAAACGTTGCGCCGAGGCGCGACAGTCTGACGGCGCGGTCGGGCCGAAGGATTGGCTCGATCAGGAGGCTGCCGATGTTGTAGAGACGCACGTCCTCGTAGTTATAGCGCAGGAAGAGCGTGCTGCGGTTATCGCTCGACATGTTGCGCTGCGTCTCGGCGTTGAAGGTGAAGCGATTGATCGTCGGCTCGCCCGTGCGCTCGCCGAACTGGTCGATCGGATTTCCCTCTTCGTCCAGGCGCTGGACGATGCCCTCGTTGCCGCGATCAATGGTCGAGCGGAAGAAGCGCGTGACGGTCGAGTCGCGTTGGTACTGGAGCGACAGGGCGAGCGGCATGAAGCGGCGCGTGTCACCGCCGCCGCCGTACTGGCGAAAGCGCGGGTCGAAATATTCAAAGCGCAGCAATTGCTGGCGGCGGCTGGCCCGTAATCGCACAGCGCCCTGTCGCAGCTGGCCGAACAGATTCGAGTTGCGCAGCTCTACGAAGCCGAGCGGGCCGTTATCGGTCGAATACCCGCCGCCGTAGTCGAGTATGCGGGGCTTGGTCTCTTCGACATCGATAATCACGTCGCGCTTGCGAAACCCGGAGGCGGTCTCGCCCGCGTTCTCCGTGCGGATGATGACCTGTCGAAAGGCGTCCGTCGCGTAGAGCAGACGCTCGCTCTCTGTCAGGCGGTCGGCGCGCAAGACCTCGCCTTCGGCGAGCGTGATGGTTTTAAGCACCGCCTCGCGCTTGGTCAGTATGTTGCCGTTGACGAAAATCCGATTGATGAAGACCTTGTCGCCCTCGTTCTTGATAGTGTAGAGGAGTCGAACCTGCTCGTCCGTGCCTTTGCGCGGCAGCTCGACGACGGAGAAATCAAGCTGCGCGTCGATGTAGCCGTCGCGCGCGTAGAGGTTTAGGATACAGTCGCCGTCGCCGCGCGCGCCCGTGCGCGAGAAGGGCGCGCCGATGATTGTGCGAAACTGTTCGCGCAGCCGCTCGTTCGTAAAAGGGTCTTTGGAGCGCAGACGGTCGCGGCACGCCTCCGAGTTGATCTCTTCGCGAAGCCTCGCTTCGGTATAAATCTGGTTGCCGCGTATCTCGACGCCCGCGACGCGCGTCAGCGGCCCTTCGGTGACGGCAAAGGTGATGACCAGATTCTCGCCTTCGAGCGAGACGCCCTGGCGAACCTCCACTTCTGCCCGCCTGTAGCCCAGGTCGCGCATGCGCGCCCTGACCGTTCGCCTGTCCTCTTCCAGGCGCTCGCGGCTGGTGTAGCCGCGACCGTAGCCGAGGAGCGGAATGAAGCCGAGCGCGTTGGCCTTCTGCGTCCGCAGATCGTCCTCTACGTCTTCGAGCGTGAGCTGGTCCGTGCCCGTGATGCGAATGTCCGTGAGCTTGAAGCGGCGACCGCGCTCGACATCGTAGACGATATTGACCGTGCCTCCGCTCAGCTCCGAGGGGTTCAGGTTCTCGCACATCTCGGGCGTGCCGTTGGCGATTCCCGCCGCCGCTCCGTTTGACGGCGCAGGCGCGATGGTGCAAACGGCCTCAACGTCCGCGAAGAACCAGCCGTCCTGCTGCAACCTGTTTCGCAGGCGGCGCGCGCCCTCGACGATGGCCGACTGGTCTATGGTTCCCTCGCGCTTGACGGGAAGAAGCTCGCGCGCGGTCTTTTCGCGCAGGTCGTAATCCGTGGTCGTGACGAAGACCTTAGGCCCGATGGCTCCTTCCAGGTTGATCGTGACGAGCTTGCCCGCCTCGTCCAGAGAGACCTGCGGGTCTTCGAGCTGCGGGGCCAAGTAATCTTTTCTGATGATCGCCTGTCGAATGCGATTGATGTCCTGGCCCAGGACTTCGCGCGTGAAGGGCGAGCCGGGCTGAAGCCTGAGCGTGGGCCTGACGTCCGACGGATCGAAACCTTTGATCCCGATGTTGAAAGCGCTGACGGTCGCCTGCTCGCCCGGCGAGACGCGAAAGATAACGGTGGCGCGCGTACCCGTAGCATCCAACTCCTGCGAATAATCGACCTCGGCGCGATAAAACCCTCGGTCGCGGAGGTAGGCTTGAATCAAATCGGCGTTGTTTCTGAGCGTTTGTACGGAGAGGCGCGCGCCCGGATCGAGCATGTTCAGGCGAGCGCGCAGCTCGTCTTCGGAGACGGTAGAGCCCTGTGGAACAGCGCCGAGATCGAGCCTCACCTCGCCGACCTTGACCTGTCGCCGGATGATGAAGGAGAGGCGCAGCGGGCCGCTGCCGGGCGCGCCCAGCTCGCGCACCTCCACGCGGGCGCACGCCACCCCGCCATCTCGAAAGAGCATTTCTAAGGATTCACGAACGCGAACGGTCGAATACTCAGAATTCGGCGCGACGCGCAGGAGCGACAAAAGCTCCGCCTCGGCCGCCTGATCTCGCGCAGGCGTCGTCCTCGTAGCGCCCGCGACTGCGACGCCCCCATTGCGAACAGCAGTACCGGGCTCGCACGGATTGGCGGGGTCGCGCGCAGGGCCTTCTATGACGAGCTGGACATCGGCTACGGGACGCCCGTCGTATTCGCCCGTCTCAAGGGCGACGGCGGCGGCAACACGCACGCGTGCGGCTGGCGCTGCGATCGAGGCGGCAGCGGCCAGCAGACTAAACAATACGAAGAAGCGAAGCCTCACCCTGGTTCTCTTGAAAGTAATCGGCAAGCGGCGGCCGGTTATCAGTTTCCGATCGCGTATAGCTGAAGGCTGCTCGGCCGGTGCGCCCGATTGATTCTCAGAATCTCTTCCTGAATCTGATCTCAAAACTGAAGTTGTCATTCCTTGAGCTGAACCCGCTGACTGATCCCTGCTCGTAGCGCGCGACGAAAGAGAGGCGATTCGAGACGCGGTATTCGACCGCCAGCACCTGGTTCTGGTCCGAGGTCACGTTGGTCGAATACGTGATCGACAGGTTCTTGTTGATCTGGCGTCCGACCGTCAGCCGTGCGGTCGGGCTCGCCCCGCCACGCCCCGCGATCAGCGGATCGATCTCGAAGCGGTTGAGGCCAAACAGTCGGTCGGTGGCGCGCCGCGCCGGAGCGTTTATCAGAGTATCGGTCAGCAGGCTCGCCGCCGTCCCCAATCCCGTCTGCGCTAAGGTCGAAGCGCTCGCGTCGCCCGAAGAGAGATTGCCCGTCGTAATCAGCGAGACGACATCAGATTGCGGCAGCGACGGGTCGCTCCTGACGGTCGCCTGTGGCTGCGAAAGCGGCCCCGTCAGGCTGACGATGACCGTATAGCCGCGTATCTCGGATTCGGCCTGGATATTCAAGATCGGGTCGGCGTCGCGGCGGGCCGGAAGGTCTACGAAGGCGCGCATCAGCTCGTAGCGGTCGTTGCGAAAGTTGAGCGTGCCGCGCGTGGCCGCAATCCGCCCGGAGATGATTGGGTCTTCGACGGGGCCGACGATGCGCAGCGAGACGGAGCCGACCACGTCGGCCAGGTTGTTGCGCACGACGAGCGCGTCGCGCCCCTCTACGCGCAGGTCAACCTGAGTCGTCGCGCCAAAGCCTGCGCCGCCGCCCTCCGTCAGCGATTCCTCGCCGCGACGATTAAGCAAGTCGGCCAGCTCTATGTCCTGCGTATACTCTGCGCGCCGCAGATTGACTACGCCGGTGATGATCTGCTCGCGCGTCGAGCCGTTGATGTCCAGGTCTGCGTCGGCCGTCGAGCGGAAGCCTTCCGGGAACGGCACGGTGACATCCTCGCCGTGCACGGCGAGACGAAACCGGGCGAGCGTGAATCCTTCGAGCAGCGCGCCGCCCGAGGCCGTCACGCGCCCGCCGCCGAGCGTCGCCGTCAGCGTATCGATCTGTGCACGGTCGGAGTTGAAGCGGACGAGCCCCTTGACGTTTGAAAGCGTCAGGCGTTCGTCGCCGATAAGCGTGGCGATGGACGCGCCCGCCACAGAGGCCGTGCCGGAAAGGCGAGGCTGCTCGTAGGTTCCGCCGACGCGCACGGCCGCCTCAGCCGTCCCCGAGAGAAAGACGTTGGGAGAGATGCTGTTCAAGACGCGCAGGTTCAGTTGGCCGTCAACCGTGAGCGACTGGCGGCCGCCCGGCCCGATGGCCGCCGTGCCGCCGAAGACGATATTTGTGCCTGGGCCTGTGAACTGCGTCTTCTCGAAGAAGACCTCGTTTGAAGAGAACTGCACCAGCAGCGGCGAGGTCGCCGTCAGCTGCACGTCCTCGATCTGGACGGCCAGCTCCGTAAAATTCGCAGTGCCCCTCAGGCCCGCGAGCGAGAACACGTCCTCGCCCTCCTCGTTCTCAGTGCGCAGATTCCCGACCGCGCTGAGCCTCCCAGTGGCTCGCCCCGTAACCCTGACGTTCGATTGCGGCAGGAGTATGGAAAAGAGCGACGTGAGGTCTGCGCCGGTCAGAGTAGTCTCAATGGTGGCGGGAAGCTGCGGGTTGCCCAGATCGACGCGCGCGGCGATCAACTGCGGCTGGCCGAGCAGCGCGGTCGTCAATCGCAGATCGAAAATCTTGTTCTCCGTGCGCCCGACGAGCGTGAGCGTTCCGGCCGGGCGACCGTTGACGGTCACGTCCCGGCCCTCGCCGTCGATATCTATCTGGTAGGTCGAGAAGTCTGTGAATTTCGCCCCCTTGGCGTGAATGTTAAGGCTGGCCGTGCCGGTCAGGCGCGGCACAGTGCCCGCGTTGAGCGCAAGCGATTCCAGCCGCTCAAGCTGTACGCTCGTCGCGCGCCCCTGGATGTCGAAAGCCCCGCTCTCCGGATTGACGGTTCCGCTGGCGTTAATCAGCCCCGCGTTGAGCCTTGCTTCCAAGTTGTCAAGAGTGATGGTCGAGCCCTGGAAGGTGGCGCTCGCCCTCATGCTCTGGAAGGGCTCGCCCTTGATCGAGCCGGGCCCGACGCGCAAGTCTGCCGCGCCCCTCATAGCTTCGGGGAAGCCTACGACGTTGATAGTCCCGGACAGGTCGCCCGTAAAGTCTCCCGGCCCCAGGAAAGTGCTCTGCTTGCCCTGCGGCAGTACGGCCAGCAGGTTGCCCGCGTTGGCGCGCTCAAGCGTCGCGTTAAGCTCTATATTATTGGTGCCCGTGCGCGGCGCTTTGAGCGTGAACTGGACGCCGCCGCCGTCAGTTTCCGTCAAGCGGCCGTCCGTCAGGTTAATCGCTTCGGGCGTGACGCTGAGAGCGGTCGAGAGCGAGCCCAGCTCGCGTTCCTTGACAGAGAAACGCTCGATGGATGCGCGCCCGTCGATGACAGGATTATTCAGCTTGCCGCTCACAGTGCCGTTGAAGGCGAGACGCCCGCCGAGCCCTATGCCGTAACGATCCAGCTCTTCATCGACGGCCGGAAAGAGACCAGAGGCCGTCAGCACGTCCTGTAATTCGGCAGCGTCGGCCGACGCCAGGTCGAGCCGCAGGTTCGTCTCATCGCGCTCGAACGAGAATTGGCCAGATGCCGTAAGCTCGGTCGCGCCCGTCCTCAAGGTGGCCTGCTCGATCTTGAAAACTCCACGGTCGGCGTGCAGCGCGACCGCGCCCGTCAAGGGCGTGCGCCCTCCCGGCTCGTTTCCGGTCTCGGCGTCGAACTGCGCGCGCACGTCCCCGGTCGCCGCCTTGACGTTCGTTCCGGGAAAGGCCAGATCGAGCGTGCCCGTCGCCCTGCCTGATATGGGGACGACGCGGCCCGAGAGAGCGACGAGCCCTCCGACATCCATATTGCTGAAGCTGGCGGCGACGCGCGAAGTGCCGCCGCGCGCCGTGCTCAAGACGGCGTTGCCCGTGGCGCGTCCCTTGAAAGCCTCGGCTGTAAAGTTGTTAAGCTGAATCTGGTTGTTGGTGGCGACCAGGGCGGCGCGCGCCGGGCCCAGGTTGAATTGGCCCAGGACGCCGCCGCCCAGGCTCAGGTCGGCGCTCGCGCGGTAACGTCCCGAAGGCTCGACCGTGAAGGTGGGGCGCGCGAGCCGCACATTCTCGGCGCGGCCGTCCGTGAAGGCGACCGTCCCGGCATTGATGTCGCCGGACGTGCCCACTATGCGTCCGCCGCTCAAGATAGCCAGCCGAACGCCCGCGATGTTCAGGCTGCCGACCTTAGCGCCCCGCGCGGTGATGCCGCCGACCCGCAAGGCGCTGACCCTGACATCGGTCGTCCCGCCGCGCGTCTCAAACTCTATCCCTGAGCCCGCGACGCCGTCCACGCGAGCGCCCGAAGCCGTGATCGTGCCCGCCCCTGCGCTGGCCGCAGACCCCTTTGTGACGCCCCCCTCGGAGCGCAGCCGCAGGTCAGAAGCATTGAGCCCGCCCGCATTGGCGTCCGTCGAAGAGAATCCGCTCGCCGTGACGCGAGCCGCACTCGCCGTCAAAGTCTCGCCGCTCTTCTCCGCGCGCGCGTCGCTCAGGATGAGCCCGCTGATGGTTCTCCCGCCCGTGCGCGCGGCCGCCGCACGCAGATCGCCTATCCAGCGAAAGTCCGTGCCCGTGCCCATCACGTTGCCCGCCACCTGTATGACGTTCAACTGAAAATCGCCCGCCGTCAAAAGCTCCGCGACCGCGTCACCCGTCGCCTCGTAATTTTTACCGTCGCCGGAAACGCGCGCGTTCGCGTTCAAAGCCTGTAGACGGATGTTGTCGGCGGCGAGCGCATCCGATTTGACCCGCCCATCGAAGCTGTAGCGCGTTCCCTCGCCAGAGATAGTGCCGGAGAGGTCGCCCGTGCCGCGAAGGGCCGTGCCGGTTTGCAGGATATCTGAGGTCTGCGTCAGATCGACCCGCATCGAAGTGACCTGAAGCTGGTAACGCAGATTGCGCCAGTCGTCCATAGTGCCCGTCAGGTGCGCTTCCGCGATGGGCGAGCTTAAAACCAGCTTTTGAATCTCGGCGCGAGTCTGGTTGATGCGGCCCGTCGCCTCGACGCTGATGTTATCGACGGGGCGTCCGTCGAAGACGAACGTCGAATTGGAGGCCGAGAGCGTGACCGTGTTCATCCAGCTCTCGGCCGGAGCCGAAGGGTTGTCAGGCTGGACGGTGGCGACGATGTTGCGCGCTTCGCCCGAGATGTCGTGCCGCTCGTCGCCGTAATGGACTACGCCGCCGTTGAGCCTGATGGCGGCCGTCGAATACGAGAACAGTATGCGACGGTTCGGGTCGGGCGGCGGCAATTTGATATTGCGAAAGTTCGAGCGCCCCTCGGCGTCGAACGTGACCCATACTTCGAGGCCGTCCACCACGAGCGATTCCAGGTTGACGTTGCGTCGCAGGTTGAGGGCGTAGAGGTCTTCGATGCGGACGGTGGCGAGCATTCGATCGATCTTGCCCAGGCGCTCGCCCGTCTGCGCGTCATACAGCTCAATGTCTCGCATCTCGACTGTACGGTGGTTGAAGACGGTATGAAATTCTCTGATCTCGGCGCGGATGCCGTACTCCGCCATCGTGGCCTTGATCTGATTGGCGACGTAGCGATCGACGTAGCCAAGCCTGTAGGCGAGGATGGCTATTAGGACGAGGGCGACAATGCCGACGGCGATGGCAATGGTGGCGATGAAAGCGTTGCGGCGCGTTACCAGGCGCCTATGCCAGCCCTGCGGCGTGACCGGGTTGGGGCGGTCTGCGTCGCGCTCTGCGACACGCTCGGCGGCGGGCGGCAAAGGCTCATCCGTCTCCGATTGGAGCGCGGCGGCGATCTCGCTCTTCTTTGTCTCTTCGGGCGACGGCTGCTGCGGCTGCTGCGGAGCGTCGTCCGGGAAGTCCTCGGGCATAAAACGTGTATGCGTGGGCTATCAGGTTAAGCCGGCGGCAAAATTAATTGAGCAAGGGAGAGCCGAAAAGAGCTTCGATGATAGAGGTTCAACCCCCTTGAGTCTCCGCGTGGAAACCGTAAAACCGAATGGACGCGCCAGAGTCGTCTCGAACGCACGAGCTAGCGTCGCGCGCGGCCCGGCGGCGGCGTCGGCATAGTGTGCTTGTCGTTTCCGCTGCCGACGCCGGTCGCCGTTTCTTTCTCGATCGCGGGAGAGCCAAGTGGTACGTTACCGACGACCTCAAGCTCGAAGCCTTCGAGCGCCGCCACCCGTGGCGGATTATTCGTTAAAAGCATAATGCGGCGCAGGCCCAGCTCGTGAAGTATCTGCGCCCCCGTGCCGTAATCGCGGTTCGCGCCGTAGCCCGTCTCAAGGCTAGCCTCCTGAAGACTCAGGTCTCTCTCCTTCATAGTGGCGTAGGTGCGCAGCTGGTGGACCAGGTCCAGCCCGTGCTCGCGCTGCCGCAGGTAGAGCACGACGCCCCGGCCCTCGGCCGCGATCCTTTCAAGCGAAGTCTGTAGCTGGAAGCCCGTGTCGCCTACGAGCGAGCCGAACATGGCGAACGTCACGTTTTCGGTGTGGACTCTGACCAGCACGGGCTCATCCGTCTCGACATCGCCCATCACCATCGCCACATGGACTTCGCCGTTGATGATATTCTCAAACGCGATGGCTCGGAAATGGCCGTACACGGTCGGCAATTCGGTCTCGACGGCGCGGCGGACGAGCACTTCCTTGCGCATTCGATAGCGAACCAGGTCGGCAACAGAGATCATCTTCAGGTCGTGACGGCGCGCAAAGGCTTCGAGCTGAGACAATCGCGCCATCGTCCCGTCCTCGTTCATGATCTCGCAGACCACGCCCGCCGGATAGAGCCCGGCGATGCGCGCCATGTCCACGCTCGCCTCCGTCTGGCCGGGCCGCATGAGCACGCCGCCCGTTCTGGCCCGGAGTGGAAAGACGTGTCCGGGTCTGGCGAGGTCTTGCGGGCGCGTCTTGGGGTCTACGGCCGTCAGTATGGTCGTCGCCCGGTCGGCCGCCGAGATGCCGGTCGTCACCCCTTTGCGCGCCTCTATCGAGACGGTGAAGGCCGTGCCCAGGAAAGAGGTGTTGTCGGCCACCTGCATCGTCAGGTGCAGCTCGTCGCAGCGCTCTTCGGTGAGCGGCATGCAGATGAGGCCGCGCGCGTGCGTCGCCATGAAGTTGATGATCTCGGGCGTCACCTTCTCGGCGGCGCAGACCAGATCGCCTTCGTTCTCGCGATCTTCGTCGTCAACGATGATAATCATACGTCCGTCGCGTATATCGGCGGCGGCCGCATCGATCGAAGCAAGGGTCATTCCAGTTCACCCAACAGAATTTTCAGGAGAGTTCTCGACTTACGAGGCTATGTTACCCGAAAGCTTCTATTTTTGCGACTCTAACCCAGGCCGGGCCAGCCGCCTGGTCTTCGCAACAAACGTACCAGGAACGAATGTGCCGGTCGATGTTCGTTCGGGAGCGGCAGAAGCGTCTGCGCGTGCGCAGTATTTGACCGACAAGTGTCAGGCGCGCGCCGATAGTCGTGCTTGTATTCCAGAGCGACAGAACCGTAAAATCTCAAAGCGCCCGTTTTTTGCCCCTGAGCTTTCGGACGCCGGCACCCTCTCACCTTTCGGCCGGAAAGACCTGCCTGTAGGCCACGGCCCACGACGCGAAGCTGATCGGCATCAGCGCAATCGCCCCGACGTAGCAGAGCATCAGCCCTATGATTCCGAGCACCATATTCAGGCCCAGCAGCCCCAGGACTCCGCCAAGATTCGCCATCGCGGCCCTGATGCTCGTCTTTATAGCATCTAGCGCCTGAAGCCTGCGATCAACGATCAATGGATAAGTGAAGATGAAGAACGCGCCTGCAAGAGCGCTCACCAGTATGACGACCAGTATCATCGCGCCCCACATGATGAAGAGCGGATACAGCTCGGACAGATCGGCGGGCGCGCCGCGCGGGCGCGCGCCCATTGCCTTCATC
>DASQYE010000157.1:0-3465 GCA_035639355.1 Pyrinomonadaceae bacterium | reverse complement strand
TTAAGGCTCGATTCTTTCTCATACGCCCTCACAGCCTGCGCGCCTGCTCCCCAATCGTTGTAAACATCTCCCAAAATCCTATTGCTGCCGGCGGGATTCCTTTCCAGTATGGCGCTCTGCCGGGCGCTCCTGAAATTCTGGCTTCTCTGTTCGAGGGTGTTGAAATGAGGAATCAGATTTCGTGCCGAGTAGGTCGGCTGTGCCGGTAAAATCACATTGTTGGTCCAACCGAGCACGGAAAGGACTTGGTCTACGGGCGCGGTCTGCGGCCTGTCAACACCTACGGTGAGCGTTGACGCTTCCAGCTCACGCACCAGAAACGGATTCTGTTTCTCTATGGGCGTGGGCGTAGGCGTCGGCGTTGGAGTAGTTGTCGGCGTCGGAGTAGGCGTCGTTGTTGAAGTGGGTGTTGGAGTCGGCGTCAGCCCCGACACGGTGAGCTTGATGGGCCATTCCAGTCGGCCCTCGATGCATTGCCCCCGCTCGCTGCTACAGTCAAGGCATATTGCGTAAATCCGTCCCAAGTACTGACCGGGGGACAGGCTCCTGGCGTCTATCCTGACGACGGTATCGACCGGATTGGTCGCACGCGGCACGACCGTGATGTTATTAGCAACCTCTATTTGCAGCCAGTCACCGTCGCTACGTGTGCGAAACTCGAAGTGATGGCTCTGCCCGCAATTATTGGCGATGTGGTAGGTAACGTCGAAGCTGGTGATCTTACCGGCCTCGGCCTCCAGCGTTCGCCCGAATTGTACCTGCACGAAGGGGGCGTGAGCGAAAGAGGCTGCCGCAGAAAGTGTAGGGCTCGCTTCGAGGTCTACTGATTCCGGCGCGGGATTGATTCCGTGTCCTAGTGCGACGGGGGTGAATGAGCCCTTCGTGATCTCCACGAAGTCCTCAAGCACTACGACGGTTGCACGCTGCTCGCCTTTGAAAACCCTGAACTCGTACTCAGTGCCTTTAGCGCCCAGCCGCACGTAATCAGTGCGCGAGTTGAAAGCATTTTTGACTTTGGCCCAGACGGTTCCCCACCAACTGTAGGTCGAGGAGATGCCTACGCGCGAGTCGGCGTCGATGATTACTTCGTTACCTCTTTCGGAGACAGGCTCGTCCAGAAAAAGGATCGTCACCTTGGTGTTGGCTAAGGTCTCAATCACGTCGCCGCGATAGAGTATAAGACCGTTGCTGAGGGGCACGGCCACGCCGTCGGCGGCTCGCGTGACGACCGCCTGGCTGCTGTTCGCGTCGGTCTGCGATTGGCCGTTGATGACTATGCTCTTGACCAACGCAGCCGGGTCGGCCGTATTCTGCGGGGCGGAGGCTTGAGCGAGCGCGCCGGGCGCGGCCATCTGTAGCGACAACAACAGGCAGACGAGGGCACGCGCGCGACCCTTAAAAATCATCGGGGGAGGTTTCATTGCTAAACTCCTTAACGCGTCTTGAGGTGGATTCTCTTACGCATCTTGCCCGTCAACCAGTAGGCTATAAAGGGCGCGGCCAGATGGTAGGACTTCACTATGAAAATGAGCCCGTTCTTGTAGACCAGGAAAGCGATCAGCAGGTAGACCAGATCGACGACCAGCAGTAGTCCGGGGACATCGATGGCTTTCTTACGATCCGACAGCGGGATGATGAACTTAGTGCTGAAGATATGCTTGAGCCGCGCCTGGGCCAACGCGCCCAGCGCCGCCATCAGCGCGACGATCAGAAAGTCATAGGATGCGGGCAGAGGATGTATGTAAACACCGCTCAGGATATTAGAGATGACATTGGCGTGGATTTCCGTGCCGTACCTTTTCTCTCCCTGAAGGACGTTGAAGATTTCTTCGGGCGTTTTATAACCGATGAGGACGATCTTGCCCTCGTAATCGCTCAGAAATGCCGGGTCGTTGAGCCTGCTATAGACGGCCGTGTAAGAACGCGTCGCATCGTTCAGCCTTGAGCGTTTGGACAGATCGTAGGAGAAATCGTAGATCGAATTGCTGCTCTTAGTGACCGGGATGGATTTCACCAGCGCCCCGTCCGACCGAAGCTGTATGCTCTCTGTATCCTCGTTAAAGAAGGCTTTCAGCGGCGAGCCTTTTGACAGATAGTGGTTGAGGGCTTGCAAGCCAAGCGAAGGAATGATGGAGACCTCCGTCGGCTGGCTCTCAGCGGATGCGCGTTGAGGGTCTGGTTGGGCCAGCTGGTAGATGCGCACGAAGCCTCCGCGCTGGCCGCCCACGTCGATGTTGCCCCAACGCTCGTTGAAAGCTTCCTTCAAAACGCCCGGAATGTCCTGTAGGACGTTTCCATCTTCATCAACAGGCTTGCCGATGATGACCTGTGTGCCCTCCGCGCTCGCACGCTTGACCGCCTCCGCAAATTTTTGATCGTCCGCAGAAGGCTCATCAATGTATAGGTCAAAGACAACCGCCTTGGCCTTGGCCCGTGCCAGAGCATTAACCAGATCAGTGTGGTATGGACGCCACTTCGGCCCGGGCTTACCCATACCCTCATTGCCGTCTGCATCTGCCAGAATGAGGCGGATGTTAGGATTAAACTTTTTCGCCACGTACTCATCCATGTAGGGTACGAATCTTGACTCCAACCAGTCGTCCAGGTGAAAGGGAAAGTTGAAAAGCCCCACGTAGCCCAGCATGAAGATGAGCACGGTCGCCGCGAGCGAAGCGGCGAAGGTGCGATCCCACCTGGCGATCCGATCGTCTACGGCGCTGATCTCTTGCTGTTCCTGCGTGATGGCCTGCGCCGCCTCCTCTGCGACCGTCGAGGGCGCATCTTTCTGAATCTCCTGCCAGGCTTCTATATTCTGCTGGTAGGTCTTTTTCACCTCCTTCAGCCGGTTGATATTCTTGATCGGCTGTGAAGTGAAGAGACCCTTAAATCTTTGCCAGAACGTTTTGGCCGCCGGAAGTTTCCCGGACTCGTCCGCCTCTTGCGAGCGAGCGGGTGCCTGGTCCAGATCGAAGATGACGCCCGTGGACGAGCGCATGAAGAGCGCCGGGGTGGCGAAGGCCAGGGGCTCGTCGCCGATGTCCATGTGAATGCGATTGCGCGCGTGAGAGATCGCCGCATCCACCTGGCCCCGGCTCCAACCCTTGCAGAGCTTTAGATAGAACTCCCTGGCGAAAAGCAGCGCCGCGTCGTCCGAGATCGGATACTGCATGGCGATGACCGCCGGTATCCCACGCAGCACAAGTTGGGGAGCCATCCCCGCCAGGGGTTCCGTAGACGAGACTTCGGCTCCCTGGCAGGAGTTCAGCACGATCAGTTTCAGCGAAGAGTAGTCTCGAAAGAAGTCTGCGAAGTCGTCCGCAGGGATTTTATCGTGCCCGCCGTCTTTGGAGTCCAGTAATAAATAGCCCTGATTCGACTCGAAGACCCCGTGCCCTATGAAGTGCAGAATGTGGTACTGCTTCTCACATAAAGCGCGGCTGATTTCCGAGCGGCTGACCTTCCCTT
>DASQYE010000156.1:0-4341 GCA_035639355.1 Pyrinomonadaceae bacterium | reverse complement strand
GATCGACCGCTCGGCCTCGGCCGGACGCGCAGCCCCCTCGCCTGAGATAAAGCGCGAAACTCTGACGCCCAGGTTGGTGCGTCGTATCGCCTTTCGCACGAGGCCGGAAAGCAGCAACGCGACGATCCAACCGATAACCAGAATCGCAACAGCGCCAAGCAGACCTGGAAGGTACGGGCCGAACAGATTGGCCACTCTATCGAAGATTGTTTGCATAGTCGGGAAATCCTCCTACGGGTTGATGTTTATCGCTTACTGATTTAGCGGACAAGTAGTACACCCTTTGGGTCGCAAAAAACAGTCCTAAATAACCCTGATTATGTCACGCGGTCTTCAACGCTTTATTGCAGCCCGTCCCGCACACGGAGCGTTTCGGCCCCCGGCCCGTAAGACAAAAGGGAGCGCCCGCCGGGTGGTGTCGAGCCGGTCGCTTGCGGAAGGCGACTGACGTTTTGTCAGGCGGCTGACAAAACGTCGGGCCGGGCTGGCAGGCGACGCTGCGAAGCGCTCCCAGGGCTCCTTCAGATAATCGTCACGGGGCCGTCAAAAGCGCCTGTTTCCCTCGTTTATCCTCGCGCCCGGACTACTTAGCTGCGGCACGCATCTTGTTTATCTAGGGACGGTGAAACTCTCCATAGAGAGCTTGAACTCGAAGATCGAAACCCCCTACACGAAGCCTTTCGCCCCGCGCGCCGAGCGCCGCTTATTTGCAAATCAGAGCTTCCGAGCTACCCATTCCGCAAGCCCCAATGAAGCTGTTAAGAGCCGTCATCTGTATCGGAGTGATTTGCGCGCTGCTGGCGTCACCCGACGGCCGTATCTACGCCAACGCCGTGACGACGCTGATCGCCATCGGCACGGGCGCGCCCCGTGAAGGGCTCACCCACGGCGCTAGAGAAAGACAGGCTTCGGGCCGCGCAGTGCGAGTGAAAGCGACGGGCGGGGCGTTATCGGCGAGTCGCGCCGGTGTCCCTGCGGATACAAAGGCGGCGCTTGCGGCGGGCGGCTTACCCCCAAACGCTTCGCCGCAGGGGGCGACCATCATCGTTGACGGCCGCTCCCTCGCCGGCCCGTTCAGCCTCCCACAGCAGCGCGGAGGACGCATGTTCCTGCCCGTGGTCGGCATCGCACGCGCGCTCGGAGACACCATCACGGTCAGGGCGTCGGCCCGCACGGTCGAAGTGCTGCGGCGCACGGGAATCTCCGCCGACTTCAACGCAGAGCTGAGCCAGGTACGCGAGAACGGCTCGGTCATCCTAGCCGTCTCGACGAGCGCCGACATCATCTTTCCGCCGAACCCTGAAGAGCTGATGCTGCCGGTCGAGATCATCTCGGCGCTTCTGGATGTTTCGATACGGCTGGACGAAGGGACGCGCGCCATACAGGTCACGCGCGGCCCCCTGCACGCCGATACCGTTCGGGCCGGAGCTGTGCGTACAGCCTTCGAGCTTTACGAGGCCGAGTATGATTACAACTTTAATATGTATTCGTCCGCTTCCATGCATAACCTCAGCTTGCGTTCGACGGGCCGTATCGGCGACGGGCGTTTCAGTCTCGTCACCAATTCCGGCACAGGGACGGGGACAGGCTTCGGCCCGCTGCGCAACGCCACCTTTACTTACGAGCGGCCCGGCGGGCAAAGATTCATAGGCGGCGATTTCAGCACGGGCACAGACCTGCTTTTTATGTCGGCCGCCATGCGCGGCGGGCTGGCCCAGCTTCCCACAGGCGGAATGCGCTTGACGGCATTCGGCGGGCGCTCGGTTTCCGGCGCGCTTGAGTTGGAGCAACCGCTCGCCCTCCCGGATAGCGCATCCGCGACGCCGCCGACGCAGCAACAGCAAGCTTATACGCGTCCGAACCGTACCCTGTACGATACCAGCGTCGTCGGGGCTTACGTGACTTTCGGCCCATCCGTGCGTGACCCGTACCGTTCCAGCCAGCTGCTCTTCTCCACAGGCGCAATGTACTTCAACGGGCCGGGCAGAAGCGGCAAGCTCGTCACGGGCAGCGTCCGTTACGCTTCGCGGCGAACCTGGCTTCAAGGCGATGTCGGAGTCGGGCAATTCACGCGGACGGAGCAGCCGGGCACGCGCCCAGGCGGCGGTGTGGGCCTGGCGGCGGAATTCTCAGGCTCCTTCAACGTCACGGACAATTTGACCGTGCAGGGGCGCTTTGCGCATACGAGCCCGAACTTTCAAGGGCTGCAATCCGGCTCCTACGCTCCCGCAAACCTGATCTCTGGCGGGCTGACGTGGCGCGCCAGACCGTGGCTCACAGCTACTTTGACGGCCAGCGCCTCGACCCGGCCCGACGCTCCCGGACGACGTGACCGCTTTATCGCCGCGACCGTCAGCATGACGCCCAGGGGCGCGCTGCCCTCCATCTTTCTCTCGCACACGCAGAGCAGCCAGGCGCAGGCCGGGAGCGGCGCTTTCACGCTCTTTAGCGCGACGAAGGAGTTCAGGCGCTGGCATCTATTCGTGAACGCGACGAGGAGCAAGACGGTCGGGCCCGCTTTCGTCAATGCGCAGGCGAGCGCCAGTCTTCGCCTGGGGGAATCGAGCACGCTACAGCTGAGCCAGTCCATAGGCAGCCGTGGCACGCTCGGCGGAACAGTTGACTGGCAGACGCCCGCCCTCTTTACCCGGCGCATCAACTTCGGCGCTGGCCTGGGCTATCTGCGCAACGATACGTCGCCCGTCGTGACGATTCAGAAACTATCCGCTTCGGTGAGCCTGCCGCGACAGAACACGCTACAGTTCGCCTATCTTCATAGCCAGACAGGGCCGCAGCTTTTAGTCACCTTGCGAGGGCCGCTCTTTCGCGGCGGGCGACGGGCCGATGCCGCGCGCTCATCTTCCACCGCCGAGATGAATTCCTACGGAGCTTTTTACGGCAGGGTCTACCAGGACTTGAATCTCAACGGAAGATATGACCCCGGCTTCGACCGGCCGCAGGCGAGCGTACAGGTACGCGTGGACGGAAATCGCTATGTGACGACCGACGATAACGGGTTGTTCAGGATAGAAACGGTGCAGGTCGGAGATCACGTAGTCTATCTCGACCTGCTCTCGGTGCGCGCAGACCTGACACTGCTCGACGGCCCGCAGCAGACTGTGACGCTACTGCCGGGCCGCGACTCGATAGTCGATTTTCGGTTGGTACGCACCGGAAGGCTCTCCGGCATAGTCTGGTTCGACGTAAATGAAAACGGCCACTTGGACGAAGGCGAGAATCCTCTGCCGGACGTGCGCATCGTCACGGGCAGCGGCCGCGATACGCTGACGGACGAAAACGGCGTGTTCAGTATCGGAGACCTCCCGCCCGGCGAGCACGTCCTTCTGATAGACGAAAAGACGTTGCCCGAAAATACCAGGTCGGCTGCCGGTTCGCTGACCGTCAAAGTCCTGGCCGGAACCGGGACCGGCAACGTAAATCTTCCGGTCACAGCCATCCCAGCAGAGATCAAGCGCTTCCCCGTCGCCGCGAATTAGACGAAATTTTAGTTGAGGGTGAGAACACGGCTTTGCCCGAAAAGCCATTCTCAGGGCCGATTTTTCAGGAAGACGGAACGTGGTTTTGGACAATACCGGAAACTATCTTGAAACGGGTCGAAGATCAATTCGACCCGTTTCGTCGCTTGCGGACTCTCGCCGCCACTCCAGCCAAACCCGTGCCCAACAGCAGGAGCGTCGCCGGTTCCGGCACAGGGGCCGGCTGGAAGTTATAAGTGGAATTCAGGTAGCTATAAAAAGTAAACCCGTTGAAATGAGTGACGCCAAATTGAAAGGTAACGAGTCCTTGCCCGACCAGTGTGGTGCTGAAGACGATGTTCGTTTGAGTACCGATAAAAGGATTAAAGGTATCTCCGCTTAGATCGCCCGTCATCTGGAAGGGAACCGTGATACTGAGGATCGGATCGGAAGTCGTAGCCGGTAACGTAAAGCTGGGCCCGGAAAATCGTAGTATGCCGGGGGTAAAAATACTCGAGTAGGTAGTACCGTTAAGCACCACGGTTCCACCCCCTCCGACAAAGCTCGCGAATGGACTTAAAGGGGTGGGAGTAAGCGAAGTGCATTGGAAGCAGGTTCGCGCACCGATCAAAGTGTCCCGAGCATTGGCATTAACACTAATCGCCGGGCCGGAGAAATTGAAAGTACTAAACGAGCTTCCTATACCCTGATTAAAGATAAAGCCGCTGTCGATGACCAGGGGATCGGCCTGGGCTTCGGTAGATACGAGAAAGCAGAAGCCGAGAGCTAATAATGCGAAGGGAAGTCTGGTGAGGCTACGCATGACGAAAGGCCCTCCTATAAAGGTGGAAACGATTTTAAGGGA
>DASQYE010000155.1:0-2104 GCA_035639355.1 Pyrinomonadaceae bacterium | reverse complement strand
GTCATTGCCCGCCAAAGCGAAGCGGGCAGCCGAAGGTGAGTTTGAATGGTGGGTCGAGCCCGTCAAGTGGTTCGCCCTCGCCGTCTTCATCGCCGTGCCCGTCTTCGCGCACATGCTACAGGCTTACGCCGGGCGTATCGTCTGGACGGTAACCGTGGCAAGTCTTCCGCTCTTTATAGTGCTGGTAGGCTATCACCGCTGGCGTCGCATCTGCCCGCTTGCCTTCTTCGCGCAGATTCCCGTGCGCCTGCGTCGTCCCGGCGTGAAGAAGGCATCGCCTTGGCTTCAATCCAATTATTACTATGTTCCGGTCGCGATCTTTTTCGCCTCGCTGTGGCTGCGCCTGATCTCTACGAACGGCGACGGCCACGCCATCACGGCCTTCTTCGTCCTGCTCAGCCTGGCGGCCCTCATATTCGGCGCGTTCTACACGGGCAAGACCTGGTGCAACTACATCTGTCCGGTCTCCTTCGTCGAGAAGATTTACACGGAGCCGCACGGATTGCGCGAGACGCCCAATTCGCAGTGCGCCAAATGCACCGCCTGCAAGAACCTGTGCCCGGACATCAACGAGGAGAACGGCTACTGGAAAGAGATCGGCTCTGCGCCTAAAAGGTTCGCCTATTTCGTTTTCCCCGGCCTCGTCTTCGGCTTCTACTTCTATTATTACTTGCAGGCCGGAACCTGGAGCGCCTATTTCGACGGGCGCTGGACGAATGACCCGATGGTGATTCATTACGCCTTCATGCCGGGCCATGATGCGCGCACCGCCGGATTCTTCTTTCTGCCCGTGGTGCCGCGCTCTCTGGCCTCCCTTTTGACGCTCGCCGCCTGCGGCCTCC
Source organism: Pyrinomonadaceae bacterium (assembly GCA_035639355.1). GTDB lineage: Bacteria > Acidobacteriota > Blastocatellia > Pyrinomonadales > Pyrinomonadaceae > DASQYE01. Next base: position 1,262 of record DASQYE010000155.1, on the reverse strand, counting down.
TGAGCTACGTCGTGTTCAATCAAGCCGAGCGCCCGCTGGGGCGTTGGCTGCGGCGGCGCGAGCCGGAAGCCGACGAGGCGCGCGTGCGCCACATCATGTTCACGATCGCGGCCTTCGCAGCCTTCACCATCTTCTACACGTTCGCCGGAGCGCCGACCCTTTGGCGCGCCCCATGGATAGTGCCGCACCTGTTCCTCATCCTGGTCGTGTTGACGGCGACGCTATTCCTGGTGCGCCGATTGCGACGCACGCAAAAGACATTCGCCGAAGAGACCCTGGCGAAAAACATCATCAAGCGCTGGGAGTGGACGGACATTCAACCGCCCAAAGATTTGCGCGAGGCTTTCCTGATTCACACCATACGCACGCGCGAAAGCGCCAAGGGCACGGCGCAGGTGCTGGAAATCTACAAGGACGCCGTGCGCGAGACGCTTGCGAACGGGTTCGTGACGCGCGAGGAGGTACAACTGCTCGAATCCCTGCGCAACCAGTTGCAGATCAAGAAGGCGGATCACGAAAAGGTGATGGCGGCCCTGGCCGAAGAGGAGCGCGCTTTAATCAACGATCCGTCGAAGCAGATTTCGGCCGAGAAGCGCCTGCAACTGGACACCTACAAACATGCGCTGGAAAACTACCTTGAGCGCGTGCTCGCAGCCGAAGGCGATGCCGACGATAGCTTCATCATTAAGCTGCGCGCCGAATACCGCGTTACGAAGGAAGAGCACGCGGCCGTGCTGGACGAGCTGCTCGGCGGCACGGGCGGCATAGCCTCGCGCCTGGCCGAAGAGCTAGGCATCATAGAGCGCACGTCCTATGCGCTGGGCGCGCTCGAAGCAGAGCCGCAATCTTTGGCCCACGATCTCTTGCGAGACCTACTGCGCCGCCGCCGCGTCTACGCCGTTGACCGCTTGCTGCGAAGCCTCAGCTTCGAGCCGCGAGCTGAAACGAGCCTCGTCATACGCGCGGGCCTGTGCTCGAACAATAGCGCGCAGCGACGGACGGCCGTCGAACAACTGAGCGGGCAGATCACGCCCTCCATCGGCGAGCGTCTGCTCTCGGCGCACGCCGAGACCACGGCCCGGCAAGCCGAGCTGACGACGCTCCGAAGCGCCCTGCGCGTGCAGACCGAGAGCGTTGATCCTTACGTGCGCGCCGTCGCGCTCTACGTCCTGTCCGAGCACGGCCCGGTTGAAGCCGACCTACTGGCGCGGCTGGCCACGGACGAGCACGAGCTTGTGCGCGAAACGGCCGCCCATTTGAAG
>DASQYE010000154.1:0-5892 GCA_035639355.1 Pyrinomonadaceae bacterium | reverse complement strand
GCAAGGCGCGCCGCGCCAAGGGCGACCTAGACGGAGCCATAGCCGACTACGAGCAGGCCATAGAGATAGAGCCGCGCACCGCCAGGAACAATCGAGACATCTCCCAGGCATACATCAACAGAGGCTTCATCAGGTCTAATCAACTCGACCTGGATGCGGCCATCAACGACTTTAACAAGGCCATCAAGTTCAACTCCGGCGATGCGGACGCCTATTTCAAGCGCGGGCGGGCGCTACTGATCCAGGGCGATTTGGAGAGCGCCACGGCCGACTTCGACCGGAGCATCGCTTTGGACCCGCGCAATCCCCTGTACTATGCGGAGCGGGGCCTGGCGTGGATGCATCGCGGCAATGACGAGCAGGCGGAGAAGGATTTCGACAGGAGCGTTCAATTGAACGGCGACACGAAGCTCTTTCTGGAGCTGCACATTATGGAGCTTGAGATTCAGATCAAGGAGATGAGGCGGCGACAGGCCGCCGTTCAGCAAAGAATCGCCTGAGCTTTACCTTTCAGCCTCTAAAAAACCCGGCCTCCCGATCAATTTTCACTCGCGCTCTCGCGTGTGTGAGCATTACACGACAGCCCCGCATCTCCCCGCCTACACGCTTGCCTCGCGCTCCCGTGCTACGTTTCGCCCGGCGAGGCTGGCGACCAGCGATGCCAGTCTCTTCAACTCTACGGGCTTGGCCACATGCTCCTGATAACCGGCGGAGAGGGCGCGGCGGCGATCATCTTCGCTGACGTAGGCCGTCAGCGCCACGGCCGGCAATCTTCCTCCGCGCTCGCGTTCCAGGGTGCGCACTCTGCGGATCAGGTCATAGCCGTCTTCGCCCGGCATCCCTATGTCGGAAACCAGCACGTCCGGCTTCGCTTGTTCGAGCACGGCCAGGGCCTCGGCGGTGGACGAGGCGGTCATGACCGTCGCCCCGCACTGTTCGAGCACTTCGCTCACGAGAGCGCGCGCGTCATGCTCGTTATCGACGACGAGCACGCTGACGCCTTCAAGCAATGTCGCGGGCGGGAATTGCGAGGCGTCCGCGCCTTCGCAGTACGCGACCACTTCTTCCTCCGCCTCTGTGATGACGGCCCTCACGGGCAGCTCAAGCGTGAAGGTAGAGCCGCGCCCTTCCCCCTCGCTTTCGGCGCGCACGCTGCCGCCGTGCATCTCGGACAGATGCCGCACGATGGCGAGCCCCAGGCCGAGACCGCTATGCGCCCTCGTGCTCGTGCTGTCGGCCTGGCGAAAACGGTCGAACACGTAGGGTAAAAAGTCCGCGCTAATGCCCTGCCCCGTATCGCTGACGACGATCTGCGTATGCGCATTGACGCGCTTCAACCGGACTTCTATACGCCCGCCCTCAGGCGTGAACTTCACTGCGTTCGAGAGCAGATTCCACACCACCTGCTGCAAGCGATTGGCATCTCCCCAGATCAGGCGCGCCTCTTCGTCGATTATCGTTTCGATCCCGATTTGCTTGGCTTCGGCCGCCGGACGAACCGACGCGATCGCCGCATCTATTATCTTCGAGAGATCGAAGCGGCGAACGTCCAGACGCAGTTTCCCCGTGATGATGCGCGAGACATCCAGAATATCTTCGATCAGCTGGGCCTGCGCGTTGGCGTTGCGCTCTATGGTTTCGAGCGCCTGTGCGCGCGTGGCCTCGTCCAGCTTGCCCGAGCGAAGGAGGCTGAGCCAGCCGAGCACGGCCGTCAGGGGCGTCCGCAGCTCGTGCGAGAGCGTCGCCAGAAACTCGTCCTTGAGACGATTGGACGCTTCGGCTACGGCGCGCGCGTTTCGCTCAAGCTCGAACAGCCTTACATTCTCGATGGCGACGGCCGCCAGATTGGCCGCCATCCGCATCGCCGTGACGTGCTCTTTTTTGAATGCCGCCAGTTGGTAGCTCTGCACCTCGACCGTGCCTACGATGCGCCCCATCACGGCCATCGGCGCGGCCATGGAAGATTGCGGCAGCATACCGTTATCCACGCCGACCTTGACGCTCGGATGGCCGCGCGTCGCCGCCAGGTAATCATCCGTGATGATGATCTCGCCCGTCCTCACGGCGCGACTGTTCGGGCCGTCGGTCGAGATGGGCATCGGCGGCAGGTTTGAAACATCCACCTCCTCGCCGTCGCCCCAGGCATAAGCGGCCGTCCGCACATTTCGTTTGGGATCGTAGAGCGCTATGAAGATGCCTATGCAGGGCATAGAGGCGAGCGCGAAATCGAGCAGCGCGCGAAAGACTGTCAGCAGGTCGCGCGCCGTACCCAAGGCCTGGGCCAGCGGGGAGATTCGCTCAAGCAGGATTTCGTATTCCGTGATGGCGCGTCGCTCGGCCGCATGCAGCGCGCTCTCGGCGCGCTTTCGTTCCGTGATGTCGTCGGAGACGCCTACGATGCCGACGATGCCGCCTTTCTCGTCATAGATGGGAGTGGTCGTGCTCATGACGGGGAAGCTCTTGCCGTCTCGATTTCGGGCCAGGAACTCGCCCGACCAGCTTTTGCCCGCCCTCAGCTCGGCCATGATCTCCGCGGCCTGATCCTGCGTCGTCGCGGCCGGAGTGATCTCTATGATGTTACGCCCGAGGGCTTCGGCGGCAGGCCATCCGTAGAGGCGTTCGGCAAAACGGTTCCAGTAAATGATCTTCCCGCCCGGATCGGTTGCGATCACGGATTGCTCGACCGTATTCAGCAGGTGTGCCTGAAAGCGAATCTCTTCTTCAGCCTTCTGTCGTTCGGCAATCTGCTGTTCCAGCTCCGCCTGACGCTCGCGCGCGATCCTGGCGTTGGCTTCGGCCCGGCGGCGCGCCATGTGCATCTCCTGACTGAGCAATGCGCCGATGATGCCTACGCTCAAATAAAGTATGAGGCCGACGATGTTGGCCGCCCCCGTGAGCGTCAGCGAGCCATGTGGGGGCATAAAAAAGTAGACGGCTCCGAGCGCTCCCAGACAAAGAGCGAGCAGGGCCGGCCCCAGACCGCAGGCCCAGGCGGTAATGAGCACTGCCAGAAAGTATGTGGCGTAGGGAATGTTTATCCCCAACATGGGGTCTAGCAGCAGGCGCAGCAGCGTTGCCAGGACGACGACTCCCACCGCGATGCCGTAACGCAGCCAGGGGGATCGGTTAATTATCTGCATCCACCAGCCTCCTTGATCGGGCGGAAAGCGCGATACATGCCGCGCTGCTGCTGCTGCGGCGGCTCCGGTCTTTCTAGCTCCGGCTATTGTTTGAGGGCTGTGTAATCTTCCCGGCCTCTAACGCCCGCGCCCCGGCTTGCAAGGCTTGATCGATTCTCTTTTGCCTGGAGCCTAGCGCGTGTACCCGGCCGGGTGATCTATCTCTACGCCGGGGATGCCGGATTTCACTTCAATGCGGTGATAGCCCTTGTTCGGATGCGTCGAGAGATACGTCAACGCCCTCTGCCTGGTGAAGGATATGCCAAGCTCACGAAGGTACGGGTCAAAGCTAACGGGCGCACCCGTTCCCTTGATGAAGGCCCGCCCGCCCGTCTGTTCCGAAAGCTTATTGAGCGAGCCCAAAGCGTTGTTTACCAGTATATGATTGTTGCTCGCCGTCAGCGTTACGGACGGCGCATAAAAGGAGTAGATGGCGACGCTCTGTCGCTGTGCCTCCCTGATGGCGCGATCAAGGTCAAAGCTCTGGCTGGGCAACGAGCTATCGAGGCCGCGCGAAATGTCTAGTCCGTCCGAGACGACGAGCATGGCGCGCCGCCCGGCCGGAAGCGACTCGAAGCGTTTGAGCCCCTCGCGTATCTCAACGTAAGGATTGTAGGGGGCGGCGCTGGCCGACCCTATGGGGATGCGAAGCGCGCCCGCAGCCCGCTCAAGATCGGCCGTGAACTTCTGGCGCACCTGTAGCGACCCGCTCCTGATATAAGCGACCATCACGCGCGAGCCGCGCGGCAGGCGGCGTATGAACTCTCCCATCGCCTTAATCTCATTGCCGATGGACGAGACGACATCGTCTTGTATGAGTATGGCGACCGAGAGAGGCGCGTTGCTGATGGCGCGCACCGATAGGATTCTCTGCGGGTCGCCATCCTCGCGCACTATCAGCTCGCCGATGGAGGCGATCTCCTGCTGGCCTCCTCCCCCGCTCTCTCGAATCGTGATCGGAATCGTCACCGTCTTGACGCCGCCGCGCGGGCTCTCTACGCCCGACGCTGGGTCGTCCTGCGCATCAAGGGTTGATTTCTGCCCGCTGGCGGTCGAGCCCGCCGCCTGAAGGACGAGCAAGGCTATGAATAAGATGATTGATAAGCTTCTATTTTTTCCACGCATTGTTTTAAAGCCCTCTCATTTGTGGCGGTCGCGCGAGCATTATACAGCGTGGGCAGCCTAAAGCGGATAGCGCAGGAGGGCGCGTCTGCCTGGAGATTGGCTTAGGGCTGCTTGGCGCGGTATGATTTCCACTCGGAACTTTCAGCAGAACAAGCGGACGGCGACGACTACGAGCGCAAGCGGTCGGTCGCTCCCCTGAAGAATTCTCGACGAAACCTTTTATTCTGAAAGACCGAAGCTGCTCAAGATGACTGATAAAGGCGCAAGGTACGAAATCACGGGCGGGGATCGTTTTATCGCGAACCTGCTGAAGATCGCCCCGTGGCTCTCCTTTTTTCTGGTGGCGCTGCCAGCCCCGCTCTATTTCCTGTTGCGCTATTTCATGGCCCTGGAGGATGCGGCCGTCTACATGTTGCTGGCGCTCTCCTCGCTGGCGATCGGCTCTATCGCCGGTCTGTTCGTCATGCTCTTTCTATTTATCTATCGCCGCCACTGGGCCAAGCAGATGCGGAACAAGCTGGCAGCCGACGGCATAACGGCCGACGAGCTGCCCTGGTTCATGCCGGAATTGACCACGGCCGAGCGGCGTGCGCTCAAGGAGATGGAGAGACAGAACCCTTTGCTGGCGGATGCTTATCGCGAGACGCTGGCCTCGCGCCTGACTGCGGCGCGCGTCGTCGCCGTCGCCAAGCGTGATCTGCTTTCGGTCGAGCGCCGTCTCAACCGCGTCGCTTACCTGCGCGGCGCGGACACGACCGCTTTACAGGGAGAGCTGCGCGCCGATCGTGAGCGACTTGAGCGCGCCCGGCTGGAAGGCCAGGAGCGGCGCGCCGAGGCCGAAGCGCGACTCCATGCGATTGAGGCGGCGGCAAGTCGCGGGGCGAGCTGGACGGAGATGAACTTCGCCTTGCAGCGCCTGAGCGCGGCGCGCGAGCATGTTCCGCTCGGCCTCGAATCGGCGCGACTTGAGCAACAGTCGCGCGAAGACGCAGACAGAGAAGTGCGCGAGCTGGAAAAGCGCACGGCGCTGCGCGATGAGGGCTGATTGGCCGCCGGAAACGAGGCCCGGCCCTGGATCAATCATTACGCGAAGCGGCAGCCAGATTATTTTTCCTCGCATCATAGACAGGTTTTAATGGGGGGCAGCAGTAAATGAGCGACGACGAGCCCGGCGCGACCAGTATCAGCCTGATCCGCATGGACGAAGGGCGCTGGCGTGTTTTCATTGACGGCGCAGATATGGGCCAATCGTTCCAGTTTCCGTGGGACGCGCTGCAATGTGCGCTCAACGGCTCGTTGACGGGCAAGAGGCCGCTCGACGGCTTGCAGACGATCGAAATCCAGGCGACCACAACCACAGACCAGCATCGCCTCGCGCGCATACGCGCCGCCCAGGCCGAACACCGCGCCCTGCTCGCCGCCCTGCGCGGCATAGACGGCGAAGGAATCTGAGGAAGAGATGAGAGCTAAGGGATGAGGGCGGAGGGATGAAAGGGTTGAATCACTACGAAAGTGAATCAATTATTCAACCCACCTCATCCCTCATCCTTCATCCCTTGGTTCATCCCTCCGCCCTAATCCCTTAATT
>DASQYE010000153.1:0-2359 GCA_035639355.1 Pyrinomonadaceae bacterium | reverse complement strand
ATGATCTATCGGGACGGAGTTGTTCAAAACCGCACGCCGCTTTCCCATTTCTGCAAAAGATAAACACCGCCCGCGCTCGTTTTGTGGCAAAATCCCGCTTATCTCAGGCCGGTCAATCTACAGACTGCAAAGACCGTGCCTGTAAATACAGTGACGAGTGACCTGGGGACAAGTGACGAGCAAAAGCAAGGGTTTTTATCTCGTCACTCGTCACCAGGTCACTCATCACTGCCTTTAATGGATTTTGTGAAAAAGGGTGATGCGCGAAGCGTGGAACGTGAAGTGCTAAGAAAAAGCGGCTTCGCCCGGAGACTCCTTGTCGAATGGAAGCGTCTCGGGCTGCCCGCCAAGCATGAGCGCATCGTAGTCGCCGTGTCGGGCGGGGCAGATTCGACGGCGCTGCTGCTGGCGCTCGACGAGTTGAAGCGGGCCGGACGGCTCGGGCTGGATGTGACGGTTGCGCACCTGGATCATGGGCTGCGCGCCGAGGCTGGCAAGAGTGACGCGCAATGGGTGGCGTCGATGGCGGCGCGGCTGGGCTGCGAGGCGGCTCTCGGACAGGCCGACGTGATGGAGCGGGCGGCCGCGAGCGGCGATAACCTGGAACAGGCCGCTCGCCGCGCTCGTTATGAATTTCTGGCCGGGGTCGCATCCTCGCACAACGCGCGGCTGGTGCTCGCCGCGCACACTATGGACGATCAGGCGGAGACGGTGCTGTTGCGGCTGCTGCGCGGGAGCGGCGCTGAAGGATTGGGCGGCATCGAGGCGGTGCGCGTGCTTGACGAGACGCGCGACGTGCTGCTCGTCAGGCCCTTGCTCACCTGGGCGCGCCGCGCGGCGACCGAGCAGTATTGCATGGAGCGCGGAGTGGAGGCGCGAGTGGACGCTATGAACACGGACGAAAGGTTTGCGCGCGTGCGTGTTCGCCGGGAGTTGCTGCCCTTGATGCAGACCTTTAACGGGAGGGTGGTCGAAGCGCTTGAGCGCACAGCCCGTTTGTTGCGCGAAGATGCCTCGGCGCTTGAGATGGCCGCTGCGGAGCTGCTCGCAGCCGCGAGCGAGGCGGACGCCGCAGGGGAGTGCGTCCCGCCGCTTCGCGTGGAGGTCTTGAGACGCGCGCCCGTGGCCCTTAGCCGCCGCGCTCTGCGTCAATGGATAGCGCGCGGGCGCGGCGACCTGAGACGCCTGGAGATGGCGCACCTCCTGGCGGTCGAGAAACTACTGGCGGGCGAGCGAGGCGGGCGCGTGGCGGAGCTTCCGGGCGGCGCAAGCATCACGAGACGACGCGGGCTGCTCCACTTTAACGCCAAAAGAGTTGAAAAAGGGGACGGCGAAGTCTAAAATCAACGTCTGTCGAGCCGCCGCCATCCGTTGCGAGCGGTTTTTCGTTGGGCTCCCAAGCGCAGAGGCGCGCGACCCGTTATGGCCGAGATCAAAGAAGTCTACAGCGCGGCGCAGATCAACGAGCGCGTGCAATCAATCGCCAGGGAGATCGCTCAGACTTGCGAGGGCAGAGAACTCGCCGTGCTAGGCGTGCTCGACGATAGCTTCGTCTTTCTGGCCGATCTGCTGCGCGCCCTCAAGACGCCCGCCCGCACGGCCTTTCTGCGCTACGATCACCAATCGCTCGGAGGCGTTCAGGACATATCCTTCAGCACGCGCATGGACCTGGCAGGCCGCGATGTCGTACTGGTTGAAGGCGTGCTGGACACAGGCGTGACGCAGGAGTACTTGATGAAGCACCTGGGCGCGCACGGCGCAAAGAGCGTGCGGCTGTGCGTGCTGGTCGATAAGCCCGACCGCAGGCGTGTTGACCTGCAAGCGGACTGGCGCGCCTTTGAGACTCACGAGAGCTACGTTTTCGGATACGGCCTGGGGTTTCAGGAGCGTTTCAGGGAGTTGCCGTTTTTGGCGACATTTGCAGAGTAAAAAGGATTTGGCTGTCGGATCGGGCGCGTTTTTAAGTCGTTTGACGCGCTGCTTTAAGTCGCCTGATACGCCGCAAAAGGGCACAACGCGAGCCGACCCGAGGGCATCTTAATTTTGCGGCCGCGACGGCGATAAAAGCTGATTCGCTCTCCTTCCGGCGGGGCCTCGATTTCTGGGTTTTTCGGAGAGCGACAAAAGGTGCCGTCATGGGGTATGATCGGCATCGGAGGCACGAAACATTTTGAGTTCTACGGCAGGACAAATAATCTTCTGGTTGTTCATAGTGGTTGGGGCGCTCCTGCTCTACAAGTTCCTCGTGAACCCTGCGGGCAAGAACAGCAGCCAACTCTCCTATGGAGAACTGGTCGCCAAAGTCGAAAAGGGCGACATCCGCAGCATGACTGTCAAACAGTCCGAGGTTGTGGCGGTC
>DASQYE010000152.1:0-5539 GCA_035639355.1 Pyrinomonadaceae bacterium | reverse complement strand
CTTTCTGACGCGCGCCAGTTCTTCTTCCTCTACGAAGCGCCATGTCCGCGCAGTCTCTTTGCCGGAATGAACTTCCTGGATGGCGGCGACTATCTTCGGGTAGGCTCCGCAACGGCAGATGTTGCCACTCATACGCTCTCGTATCTCGTCGTCCGTGAGCCGTGTCAGCGAGGCCGTCACGTCCGGCGTGACGTGACTCACATCGCCGCGCCGCGCCTCTTCGAGCAAGCCCACTGCCGAGCAGATCTGCCCCGGCGTGCAGTACCCGCACTGGAAGCCGTCGTACTTGATGAAGGCCGCCTGCATAGGGTGAAGAGTTTCACCCTTCGCCAGCCCCTCTATCGTCGTGACCTCACGGCCTTCAAGTGTGGCTGCGAGCGTGAGGCACGAGAGGACCCGGCGCCCATCAACTAGCACAGTGCATGCACCGCACTGTCCCTGGTCGCAGCCCTTCTTCGTCCCCGTCAGTTCGAGCCTCTCGCGCAGAGCGTCCAGCAGTACCACACGTGAATCCAGTTCGAGCGTCCTTGTAGCGCCGTTCACCTTCAGTGTGACCCTGATGGGATTCTCTGGCGCTATGGCAGGGGCGAACACAGCTTCAGGTGATGTACCGAGCGCGGCCATCGCCTGCTCCTTCTCCAATAGCATGAGCGCGAATAACCCGAGGCTGCCCACGAGCGTCTGCCCCAGGAATGTGCGTCGAGCTTCCCCAACGTCGGTCAGCGTCGGCATCTCCTTAACCAGCGCCTCCTCGTCAGCCGTCAACTCAGGCCCCGAGGTTTCGTCCAGATCGTCTTTCATGTTTGGTTCCCCCTGTTTGTGCCTCAACCAATCTCCCGCCAGCAAAGGTCGCTGGCTCAAATTCTGCGTCGCCAGAGCCTACGCGAATAACTGCCTGTCGTCAGAACTGCCCCGCCTCCTGACTTCAGGGCCGCCCACGCGTCTCACCGCGCGTGGTCTCATCTATGGAACGTGTCGATTTGCCTGCTAAAGTAGCCTATGACGATATGCTCCGTCTATAGCGCGGCCTTAAAGTCATGGCCGGCTCGGCTTCGTCAGATACTGTTCGTCGCTGACCTTCTCCATCCACTCGACGACCTTGCCGTCGAGCGCCTCCTGAATGGCGATGTGCGACATTGCCGCCGTCGAAGTCGCGCCGTGCCAGTGCCTCTCGTTGGGCGGGCACCAGACCACGTCGCCCGGACGTATCTCCACCTTCGGCCCGCTCTCGCTCTGCACCCAGCCGCAGCCCTGCGTGACGATTAAGGTCTGCCCGAGCGGGTGCCAGTGCCAGGCAGACCTTGCGCCCGGCTCGAAGGTGACAAGCGCACAGCTCACGCGCGAAGGCTCGGGCGCTTGATTGAGCGGGTCTATGCGCACGGAGCCCGTGAAGTTCTCTGCCGGCCCCTTCTGCGATGGCTGCGTGCCGTTCTTTTTGACTTCCATCTTCTTCACTCCTTTACTTAATTCTCTTGTTGGCTTCGCCAGCTCAGGGCTTGACCATGACCTTGAGAGCCTCACGCTCGTTCATCGCGCGGTAGCCGTCGGGCACACCGTCGAGTCCGACGACGCGGTCGAAGACGCGGCCCGGCTCTATCCTGCCCTCAAGAACATCCGGCAGAAGCTCCTCTATGTAGGCGCGCACAGGGGCGGGCCCTCCGCCCACGGTGATGTTGTTGTAGAACGCAGGCTCTGATGCGGGAATCGCCTCGTAATGAGGAACGCCGACGCGTCCTACTGCTCCGCCCGGACGTGCGATGCTGACCGCTGTGAGCATCGCCTGCTCTGTGCCGACGCACTCCAAGACGGAGTGTGCCCCTAAACCATTGGTCAGCTCGCGCATGCGCTCAATTGCCTCTTCGCCGCGCTCGCTGACGACTTCGGTTGCGCCGAACTCCCTGGCGAGCGCGATGCGGTCGGTGTGACGACCCATGATGATGATCTGCTCTGCGCCGAGGCGCCGCGCAGCGATGACGCCGCACAGGCCGACGGCTCCGTCTCCGACAACCGCAACGGTCTTGCCGGGGCCGACCCTGGCTGTGGCGGCCGCGTGGTGGCCCGTCCCCATTACATCTGAAAGTGTGAGAAGCGATGGCATGAGCGCGTCGTCACGGCCAACCGGAAGGACATAGAGTGTCCCGTCCGCCTGCGGGATGCGCACGGCTTCCGCCTGCGCCCCGGCCACCTCCGCATTGCCGAAGAACCCGCCGTGAACGCACGACGTGTTTAGCCCTTCGTGGCAGAAGTCGCAGGTTCCGTCAGAGAAGGCGAAGGGCATGACGACCAGGTCGCCGCGTTTCAGATTGCGAATGTCTGATCCGACAGATTCGACTACGCCTATCGCCTCGTGCCCCATGACAACGCCGGCCGCGCTCTGTTCCATAGCCTTATACGGCCAGAGGTCGCTGCCGCAGATGCAGGCGCGCGTGACGGTGACGAGCGCGTCGGTAGGCTCAATTAAACGAGCGTCGGGGACGTTCTCAATCCGAACGTCGCCAGCGCCATACATAACAGTTGCTCGCATGGTTGATTTATCTCCTGTCCATCCCATTCCTAGCTGAAAGGATTTTAGTTTGCGGGCGCTTGCCTGTCTCAGGCGCTCTTGCTCCACCTATGGCGATATTGCTCGAAAACCGGGTTAGCGGCGCAAAAGGAAGATAGTCCTGCAAACCGGCGGGAGGTATGCGTACCGTCCCGCACCTAATGAGTGGTATTTCCGTACTGAAAGGGTGGAATTTTTCTGCCTGAAAATCCGCGGCTGAGTGAAGCTCAACGCTGCCGGCGATATTCGCTCGGTGAGAGGCCGGTCTCCCTGCGGAAGAGACGCGCGAAATGGCTGGGGTCTGTGTAGCCGACTTCAAGGGCGACATCTATCACGCTCATCCTCGTCTCGCGCAGCAGCCGGCGGGCTTCCTCCATCCGCAGGTTGATGTGGTATCGCGAGGGCGAGACACCCGTGGCGGACTTGAACAGGCGCTGGAAGTGAAACCTGCTCAGCCCGGCCTGGGCTGCCAGCCGATCGAGGCTGAACTCTTCTGCGGCATGCTCGGCCATCCAGTCCGTGATCTGCCGCAGCTTGTGGCCTGGGAGTGAGGGACTACCAGTGTGCGACTCTTCATCCGTCACCCCGTAGCTCCGGGCGAGATGGATGGCGATAGCCTGTGCGATGGCCTCAACGAAGAGGGGGCTCGCCTCTCGGCGCATCAGCTCTTCGCGCAGCAGTCCCAGCAACGAATTCAAGGCTTCATCGTTGAACGCCGAAGCGTCTCGCAGCCGGGCGTGGGTTGTATCCGTCCCGAAGACCTCCTCCAGGGCGCGCTCTATGACCGGCAGCTCGACGAAGACCAACATCGTCTCGAACGGCTCCGAACTCACCGCGCTCCAGCGGACATCGTAAGGAGCCCCTCCCGTGGTGAGGAAGAAAGAGCCCTTCCTTATACGGTTAGTGATCCAGGGCTGGCCGTCCTCCCGCTCCTGGAAATCAACTTCACCCGATGTAGTCCAGGCAAGGAACGGCTCGCTCACAGAAGGGAGGTGTAATGTCTCGACCTCAGGCGGGAGCGCTGTGATCCATGCCTTGATGTCCCGCCAGGCCTCGCCCCGACTCTCGAACAGGCACTTCCCTCCCGCATAGCGCCAGAAGGCTTCGGCTGAGGTTGTCTCGGGAATCGACATTTAGCGATGCAGACGGCGAAAGCGCAATGATGCAGTCGAAGGTCTATAATGCCACTTTGGTTCAGGCGCTCCGATGCCATTAATAAGAGCATATTATAAACCGGACGTTACTCAAAGATTGGCTCTCCCGGAATTCCCGCGGATGATCACAAGATGTTGTGATGGAAAGGGCAGAGCGGGTCTGATTTCATAGGCGCTCGGCCTCTATGGCCGCAGACCCTATGGACAATATCATCCCTGTCCCGCTCGACCTTCCCGACATCCGCATCCTTTCGGCTGAGAAGACACGCGAGGGAGCGTGGCTGGTCCGTATAGAGAGCACCCTGACCAGTACGAAGTGCAGCCGCTGTGGCCAGGAGACCTCGGACTTCCACGGCTTGGACCATCTTTTCGCGCTTTCGCCCTCGACAAACAGGTCTCGCTGCCAGTTATCTTAGCGATTGACCAGCTTTTGCGAACCTTCGCCATAGCGCGCCCCCTGCACTTTAACCTGCGCGGTCAGGCTGTCGAGCTTGCGCAGATCCTCGCGCGTCAGTTCAATATCTACCGCGCCGATGTTCTCTTCCAGCCGGTGCAGCTTCGTCGTACCCGGAATCGGCACGATCCACGGTCTCTGCGCCAGAACCCAGGCGAGCGCGATTTGCGCCGGCGTCGCCTGTTTTTGTTCGGCAAATTTTCCGATCAGATCGACGAGCGCCTGATTAGCTCTGCGGTTTTCTTCCGAAAAGCGCGGCACGGTGTTGCGGAAATCCGTGCTGTCAAACTTTGTGTTTTCGTCAATCTTTCCGGTGAGAAATCCTTTGCCGAGCGGGCTGAATGGTACGAAACCGATTCCCAACTCTTCGAGCGCCGGCAATATTTCTGTTTCAGGTTCGCGCCACCACAAAGAATATTCGCTCTGAAGCGCCGTCACGGGCTGGACGGCGTGCGCCCGGCGAATTGCTTCGACGCCTGCTTCGGAAAGTCCGAAATGTCTGACCTTGCCTGCGTCGATCAAATCCTTGACCGCGCCCGCGACATCTTCCATCGGCACCTCCGGGTCAACGCGGTGTTGATAAAACAGGTCTATGTGATCGGTCTTGAGCCGCTTGAGCGACGCTTCGGCAACCTGTTTGACATGTTCCGGTCGGCTGTTGAGCGGAGGCTGTTGGTGCTGCGTTCCATCCGGGTCGATGTTGAAACCGAATTTAGTGGCAATCACCACCTGCTCGCGCAACGGGACGAGTGCTTCGCCGACGAGTTCTTCGTTGGTGAAAGGCCCGTAAACTTCTGCGGTATCGAAAAATGTCACGCCCTTTTCGACGGCCGAGCGAATAAGCTGTATCATTTCCTGCTTGTCTTTCGCCGGACCCAACCCAAAGCTCATCCCCATACAGCCAAGTCCAATCGCCGATACCTCAAGCCCACTGTTTCCTAGTTCTCTTTTTTTCATAATTCCTTCTCCTATCTCTTCGGCGGCGCCTCCACGCCCGAGAAGACCAGCACTGCGTCCGGGAGGCGCTGCCCCCGGATCTGGATCGCCCTAACAGCCGAATTCAGTTCAGTGAGTTCGGAGGGGGTAAATCGAACCCCGGCCGCGCCGCTGTTCTCCAGCATGTGCGCCATCTGTGTCGTTCCAGGGATCGGCACGATCCAGGGCTTCTGCGCCATCAGCCAGGAGAGCGCGATCTGAGCGGGAGTGGCCTGCTTCCGTTTGGCCCAGCTCTTCACCAGCTCCACGAGCGCCAGGTTGTGGGGCAGATTCTCCGGCGAGAAGCGGGACTCGACGCCGCGAATGTCACCGGGCGCGAACCGGGTGTTAGCGTCGATCCAGCCGGTTAGAAACTGCACACCGAGCGGGCTCCAAGGCACAAAGCCGATTCCA